>JBIKKE010000198.1:0-5518 GCA_044360575.1 Limnohabitans sp.
TGGCTGCGGCAAAAACGGCAACGCCATCGGCTTTTTGATGGAACACGCGGGCATGACCTTCATTGAGGCGGTCAAAGACCTGGCCCAGCAAACCGGCATGCAGGTGCCCGAAGAGCAGCAATCACCCGAAGACCGCGCCCGCGCCGCCGCCGCCAAAGCCAAGCAAGACAGCCTGAGCGATGTGCTGGAAAAAGCAGGCGAGGCTTACCGCGATCAGCTCAAGATCACCCCGCACGCCATTGACTACCTCAAGGGCCGGGGCTTGTCGGGGCAAATCGCCAAACGTTTTGGTCTGGGCTACGCACCCGAGGGCTGGCGCTCGCTGGCCAGCATCTTTCCCAAATACGATGACCCGCTCTTGGCCGAATCGGGCTTGGTCATCGTCAACGAAGAAGACGACAAACGTTACGACCGTTTTCGGGACCGGATCATGTTCCCGATCCGCAACATCAAAGGCGAATGCATCGGCTTTGGAGGGCGGGTGATTGGCAGCGGCACACCCAAATACCTCAACTCACCCGAAACACCGGTCTTCCACAAAGGCCGCGAGCTCTATGGCCTGTACGAAGCCCGCGAAGCCCTGCACAGCGCAGGCTACGTGCTGGTGACCGAAGGCTACATGGATGTGGTTGCCTTGGCGCAACTCGGCTTTGCCAACGCGGTGGCCACGCTGGGCACAGCCTGCACACCCGACCATGTGCAAAAGCTGTTTCGCTTCACCGACTCGGTGGTCTTCAGCTTTGACGGCGACGGTGCAGGCAGGCGCGCCGCCCGCAAAGCACTCGATGGCGCGCTGCCCTACGCCACCGATGTGCGCAGCATCAAGTTTTTGTTCTTACCCGCCGAACACGACCCCGACAGCTATGTGCGCGAGTTTGGCCAAGAGGCTTTTGCCGAGCAGATCAAGCTGGCCATGCCCTTGTCATGCTTTTTGATCGAAGCGGCCAGCGCCGACTGCGACCTGCAAAGTGCCGAAGGCCGCGCTCGACTGTCGAGCCAAGCCCGCCCCCTTTGGCAATTGCTGCCCGAAGGCGCACTCAAGCAACAACTTTTGTCAGAGCTGGCGCAACTCATCCAACTGGAAACGGCTGGGCTTGAAAAACTCTGGGCACAACAAGCTGCCACCGACCAGCGCTATGCGCCCGCAGCCCGTGGCCTTGGCGCTGGCAGCGCCCCTGCGCCCCAGATGGCCGCCAATGCTGCCTTCAGCCGCATCGCCAGTTCTTCGGATAACGGGGATCACACCTTTGAGCCGAGCTATGGCGCACCACCCGGCTGGGCTGGCGATGCTGGCCTGGCCCAAAGCGCACCCGCCTTTGACAAACCCTACAGCCCAGGCACCAACAACTGGCCCCGCAAGAACCCCAACTGGACGCCGGGTGGCAAGTTTGTGAACGGCAAATACAAGCGAGAACCCGCACCCGTCTATACCGGCCCGCGCACCGTGCCGGCCAGCCGGGCTGACCATGCCGCGCGTGTTCTGCTGGGCAACATGGCTTTGTGGGAAACCATGGGCGGCGAAGACCATGCCATGCTGTGCGCTCTGCCTGCGCCCCACGGCCCTTTGTTTGCCTGGCTCGAATCGCAGTTTCACGAACAAGGGGCTTTGGGGTGGTCCACTTTGCGCGAGCAGATGCAAGACCAGCCTTTTGCCGAAGAAGCCAAACGCTGGGTGGCGCAAGACCAGATGAATGTTGTGGCTGGCAGCGAAGACGCCACCCCGCCCGATGTGCAAGAAGCCCGGCTAGAGCTGCGCAGGCTGCTCAATATGCTCATGGTGGATCACTTGCAACAACTCAAGAACGAAGCCCTGGCCCAACACCAAGCTGGTGCAGACCCCGAGGCACTGGCGCGTTACAGCAGCCTCGACAAACGCTGGCGCGAACTCAAAGCCGCAGCGGCCTTGGTCTCTTCGGACTGAGGCTTATTTGCCCACCAGCTGATTGAACTTCTCGGCCTCGAAAGTTTCACGGGGAGCGCCCACACCCGGCACAGGCATCTGCTGCTGTGCACACAAGGCCTCAAGGGCTTTCCAAATCATCGAGATCTGTTGCTCCTGACCGGCCGCGTTGTCGATCAAGCCCCGCAAAGCCTGACTCACCGGATCGTCGTCTTGGGTGATGCCATAGGCGCTGAACTTGCGATCGGTCCCCGACACATCGGCGCTCTCGCCTTGCTTGGAGGGAATGATGCGGGCCGGAATGCCCACTGCCGTGGCCCCGGCAGGTACAGGCTTGATGACCACAGCGTTGCTGCCAATCTTGGCCCCATCGCCCACCTCAAAGCCACCCAGCACCTTGGCCCCTGCGCTGACCACCACATCTTTGCCCAATGTGGGGTGACGTTTGGCCCCTTTGTAAAGCGAGGTGCCGCCCAAAGTCACGCCTTGGTAAATCGTGCAGCCGTCACCGATCTCGGCCGTCTCTCCCACCACCACGCCCATGGCGTGGTCAAAAAACACACGCTCGCCAATCTTGGCCCCTGGGTGAATTTCGATGCCCGTCAAACCCCGGGAAACGTGCGAGATGAAACGACCCAACCACTTGAAACCATGATTCCAGCACCAATGGGCCCGGCGGTGCAGCACCAAAGCATGCAAGCCGGGGTAGCAGGTCAGCACCTCCCAAGCGGTGCGGGCAGCAGGGTCCCGGTCAAGAATGCACTGAATGTCGGAGCGAAGGCGAGAAAACATAGGCGAGAGTCTATCGCTTGACTTGTTTGTTTGCGTCAGCCGCCTGCATCATGGCTTTGGCCACCCCGCGCAAGATGTGGATTTCCTCGGGGCTGAGGTCAGCACGGTTGAAAAGTTGGTTCAGCCGAGGCATGAGTTTTTTGGGCGCAGCCGGGTCCAGAAAACCAATGTCGGTCAACGCTTGCTCCCAATGCGTCAGCATGCCGGCCACTTGTTGCGCATCGGCCTTGTCAGCAGGGGCCACAGCGGCTTGTAACGGAAAGCCCCCCAAAGCCACGCGCCAGTCGTAAGCCACCACCTGGATGGCCGAGCCCAGGTTGAGCGACCCAAAATGCGGATGGGTGGGAATGGACAAGGCCACATGGCAGCGGTAAACGTCCTCGTTTTTCATGCCAAAACGCTCAGACCCGAACAAGAAGGCCACGCTTTGCGCAGGGGCACCGGGCTGGGTGAGTTCAGCAAAGTGTTCACGAGGCGAACGGGTAGGCGGGCCAAAGTCACGCGGCGTCATGGCCGTGGCGCACAGATGGGTTACACCATCCAAAGCTTCTTCAAGCGTGTCCACCACGCGGGCTTTAGCCAGCACATCGTTGGCCCCACTGGCGCGTTGAATGGTTTCCTCTTTGCGCAGCACATTGGGCCAACGCGGGGCCACCAAAACCAATTCGTCAAAGCCCATGACTTTCAGGGCACGGGCGGCGGCGCCCACATTGCCAGCATGGCTGGTTTCTATCAGGATGAATCGCGTTTGCATGCCCCGATTGTCCATGCTGGAGCCCACCCCGCCAGGCCTGCCCCTGCGCTCGGTGGCGCACAAATGACGAACGCCCTTGCTTTTCATGAGAAAATGCTTGCCTTGCCGCCGCGATCGTGCGTGGGCCCACCCCGTTCTTCACACAATTCATGTCGTCCAATCTCCACCCCATGCTCAATGTGGCCATCAAGGCTGCACGCGCCGCTGGCGCCGTCATCAACCGTGCTGCGCTCGACGTGGAAGCGGTTCGCATCTCGCAAAAGCAAGTCAACGACTTTGTCACCGAAGTTGACCATGCCAGCGAAAAAATCATCATCGAAACCTTGCTGACCGCCTACCCTGACCACGGCATCTTGGCCGAAGAGTCTGGCCGCGAATTCGGTAACCCGCTCGCTGACCACATCTGGATCATCGACCCCTTGGACGGCACGACCAACTTCATCCACGGCTTTCCTGTTTACTGCGTGAGCATTGCTTTGCAAGTGCGCGGCAAGATCGAACAAGCCGTCATTTACGACCCCACCCGCAACGACCTGTTCACCGCCACCAAAGGCCGTGGCGCCTTCATGAACGACCGCCGCCTGCGCGTGAGCAAGCGCATCCGCCTTCAAGAGTGCATCATCTCCACCGGTTTCCCCTTCCGCAAGGGCGACAACTTCAACCAGTACTTGCGGATGATGGGCGACGTGATGCAACGCACCGCCGGCCTGCGCCGCCCCGGCTCTGCCGCGCTCGATCTGGCTTATGTGGCAGCGGGCTTCACTGACGGCTTTTTTGAAACCGGCCTGTCGCCTTGGGACGTGGCTGCGGGCTCTCTCTTGGTCACCGAAGCCGGTGGCCTGATCGGCAACTTCACCGGCGAATCTGACTTTTTGGAACAAAAGGAATGCTTGGCCGGTGCGCCCCGCATCTACGGCCAACTGGTCAGCATCTTGGGCCGGTACAGCAAATTTGCCAGCGCTGGCGACAAAGCCGCCGTGCGCACTGCAGTGGACAACCTAAACCGCGAACGCACAGGCGACACGCACAACCCGGATGCAGATGCCACCCAAGATGGCGCCGAGGCCAGCGAAGAGCGCAAAGACGCGCCGTTTTAAGCCAGCCTCTACCCTTTAAAACGAGCGTATTCAACTCAAAAAAAAGCACCCCACGAGGGGTGCTTTTTTTGTGCCTGCAGTCAGATCAGCTGCCCAATAGCGGTATCCCTTCGGACTCGCTCTCAGGGTCGACGGGCGGCAAGCGCATGGCCAGCACTTTGTCGATGGCTCGGCCGTCCATGTCCACGATCTCCAGCTTCCAGCCTTCCCACTCCACCGCATCGGCCACCTTGGGCAAGGTGCCCGTCAGCAGCATGATCATGCCGCTCAAGGTGTGGTAACGGCCACGTTCTTCTTCTGGCACCTCTTCCAGGCCCAAACGGTCTTTCAACTCGGGCACAGGAATGTGGCCGTCCAACAGCCAACTGCCGTCGTCGCGCTGCACCGCCCAAGAAGTTTCGGGATCACGCGGCTGGAACTCGCCAGTGATGGCTTCAATCAAATCTTGCAGCGTGATGATGCCCTGCACCTCACCGTACTCGTCGATCACAAAGGCCATGTGCACATCCGACAACCTGAAGTTGTCGAGCAACTCCATGCCGGTGATGGTCTCGGGCACATACAAAGGCGCTTGCAAACTTTGCGATTGCAAGGACTGTGACTGAGTGGGGTCTTTCAGGGCGCGGGCCAGCCACTGCCGGGCGTTGATCACACCCAAAATGTTTTCAATGCCGCCTTGCACCACCGGGAAACGGGCGTGGTCAGACTCTTCAATGTGGCGCAGGTTCTCCTCGAAAGAATCGTCCACATCCAAGCACACGATGTCGGCACGCGGCACCATGAGCGAGCCGATCTGGCGGTCGTCCAGCCGGAACACGTTGCGCACCATGGTGTGCTCGTGCGACTCGATCACCCCGGCCGACGTGCCCTCCACCAGCATGGCATGGATTTCTTCCTCGGTCACAGGCGTGCCCTTGGTCTCTTTCACGCCCATCAGGCGCAATAAAGCGCGGGTGGAGGTCGACAACAGAATCA
>JBIKKE010000077.1:0-10208 GCA_044360575.1 Limnohabitans sp.
AAATTGATGGGCCGTGCCACCAGACGGGCAAAGGTCTCGGGATAAGACTGGCCAATGCGCTTGGGCACCAACTCGCCCACCACGATCGAGAAATAAGTGATGGTCAAGACCACCAAGGCTGTTGCGCCAAAGCTGGCGTAAGCCTGAGAAACACCCAAGCTCACCAGCCAATGCGACAAGGGCTCTGCCAGTGCGGCTTCACCCACGATACCGTTCAAAACGCCAATCGACGTGATGCCAATCTGGATGGTGGACAAAAATCGGGTGGGGTCTTCGCCCAATTTGACAGCTGCTGCGGCGCCGCTGTCGCCCTCATCAATCAACTTCTGAAGTCTTGCTTTTCTGGCGGTGACCAGTGCAATCTCAGACATGGCAAACAAGCCATTCAGGCAGATGAGGGCAAAAAGTATCGCTATTTCCATACAAGGGGCTCGTTGAAGCCCTGGGAGTTTCGTTGCCACGATTGTAAAGAACTCCGCACCTCACTCCCACTAAAATCAATCCTTGCCTACCAAAACCACTCCTGTATCCGGCGACTTTGATGCAAGTCAATCCCGTTCTTGATGCCAAACGACACCTCTACCGCCCCCAGCCCCGCTGACTATGCTGGCCACACCCCCATGATGGTCCAGTACCTGGGCATCAAGGCGGAATTCCCAGACACGCTGGTGTTCTACCGCATGGGCGACTTCTACGAGTTGTTCTTTGCCGACGCTGAAAAAGCGGCAGGCCTGCTCGACATCACATTGACCCGCCGAGGCCAGTCGGCCGGGCAGCCGGTCATGATGGCGGGCGTGCCTTTTCATTCGATGGAAACCTACCTGGCCCGCTTGATCAAGCTGGGTGAGTCAGTCGCCATTTGCGAGCAAGTGGGCGATGTGGGCACATCCAAAGGCCCGGTCGAGCGCAAAGTGGTGCGCGTGGTCACCCCTGGCACGCTCACCGACACCGAACTGCTGTCCGACAAAAGCGAAGCCATCTTGCTGGCCGTGCACCAAGCGGGCAAAAACCGTTGCGGCTTGGCCTGGCTGAGCGTGACGCAAGGCGTGGTGCACCTGGCCGAATGTGCGCAAGATGAATTGGCCGACTGGATCGACCGCATCAGCCCCAGCGAACTGCTGGCCAGCGCAGGCATGACGCCCACCTTTGAGCAAAAACTGCGCGGCCTCAAAACCGCAGGCCGGGGCAGCTGGTCCTTTGCCCTGCGGCCAGATTTTCAGTTTGACGCGGGCCTGGGACAGCGCAAACTGCTAGAGCAACTGCAAGCCGCATCACTCGCCGCCTGGAGCGCCGATGCCCTGGCCGATGCGCACGCTGCAGCTGCTGCCCTGCTCACCTACGCAGAACACACCCAAGGCCGCAGCCTGCCGCATGTCCAGCGGGTGCAGGTGCAGCGCTCGGACGCGCTCATTGACCTGCCCGCTAGCACACGCCGCAACCTGGAGCTGACGCAAACCCTGCGCGGCGACAGCGCCTCGAATTCACCCACTTTGTTTGCCCTGCTCGACACCTGCATGACCGGCATGGGCAGCCGCCTGCTCAAAAGCTGGTTACTCAGCCCCCCACGAGACCGCCAAACCGCCATAGACCGCCTGCGCGCCCAAGCCGTATTGCGCGGCGAGAGCGTCGAAGGCAGCCGAGGGGCTTGGAGCAGTCTGCGCGAACAGCTCAAGGGTGCCAGTGATGTGGAACGCATCACCGCTCGCACCGCGCTGCGCCAGGTGCGCCCACGCGAGCTGGTGGCGCTTCGCCATGCGCTCGCGCGTGCAGCTGCGCTGTCCACGCAACTGCAGGCTCTGAACCCCGAACCCGGCACCTTGCTGGCGGGCATGGCGCGTTGGCTCACGCCACCCACCCATTGCGCCGAACTGTTGCAGATGGCCTTGCTCGAAGAGCCATCCTCGTTGGTGCGAGACGGCGGCGTGATCGCCGACGGCCTGGACGCCGAACTGGACGAGCTGCGCGGCATTCAAACCAACTGCGATGCGTTTTTGCTCGACCTGGAAACCCGCGAAAAAGAACGTACCGGCATTGCCAACCTGCGGGTGCAATTTAATAAAGTTCACGGCTTTTACATCGAGGTCACTCAAGGGCAACTCGACAAAGTGCCTGACGACTACCGCCGCCGCCAGACCCTGAAAAACGCCGAGCGATTCATCACGCCCGAGCTCAAAACCTTTGAAGACAAGGCCCTCTCGGCGCAAGAACGCGCCTTGGCCCGCGAGAAGTGGCTCTACGAAGGGCTGCTCGACCAGCTGCAGCCCTTTGTGCCCGCGCTCACCGAATTGGCGCAGGCCATGGCCAGCCTGGATGTGCTGTGCGCCCTGACCGAACGCTCGCTCACCCTCAATTGGTGCACGCCCGAATTCACCAAAGAGCCCTGCATCGAGATCCGCCAAGGTCGCCACCCGGTGGTTGAGGAGCGTCTGGCCCAGATATCGGGCGCCAGCTTCATCGCCAACGACACGCTGCTGGGCCCCAAGCAGCGTTTGCAGATCATCACCGGCCCCAACATGGGCGGTAAATCCACCTACATGCGCCAGGTGGCACTGATTGTGCTTTTAGCCAGCATCGGCAGCCATGTGCCCGCCAGCCGCTGCCGACTCGGCCCCATCGACGCCATCCACACCCGGATCGGTGCGGCCGACGACCTGGCCAACGCCCAATCGACCTTCATGCTGGAGATGACCGAAGCCGCGCAAATCTTGCACAGCGCCACGCCGCAAAGCCTGGTGCTGATGGACGAGATCGGTCGGGGTACCTCGACCTTTGACGGCCTGGCCCTGGCCAGCGGCATCGCCACGCACCTGCACAACAAGACGCAGGCTTTTGCGCTGTTTGCCACGCACTACTTTGAGCTGACCGAGTTCCCGTCCAACCACGCGGCGGCCGTCAACATGCATGTCAGCGCAGCCGAGTCTGGCGCATCGATTGTGTTTTTGCACGAGCTCCAACCCGGCCCCGCCAGCAAAAGCTATGGCTTGCAGGTGGCGCGGCTGGCCGGCATGCCCACCGCCGTGCTCAACCACGCCCGCCACGCACTGAGTGCCCTAGAGGCCGGCGCCACAGAAAGCCGCCAGCAGGTGGACCTGTTCGCCGCCCCGCCAGAATCCGAAGCCAACGGCCCCAGCCCCATCGAAGTGGCGCTGGCCCAAATCAACCCCGATGCACTCAGCCCACGCGAAGCGCTGGACGCCCTGTATGCCTTGCAGCGTTTGTTGCCCAAAAATTAAAGAGCCCATTCATGACTTACTGCGTTGCCGTCAAAACCCGCGCCGGACTGGTGTTTTTGTCCGACTCCCGCACCAACGCGGGCCTGGACCAGATCAGCACCTTCCGCAAAATGATCGTTTATGAAAAAGCGGGTGACCGTTTCATGACGCTCTTGTCGGCGGGCAACCTCAGCATCTCGCAGTCGGTGCGCGAAGTCCTTCAAATCGAAAAACTCGTCGAACCCGGCCAAGACGAGCCCCTGACCATCTGGAATGCCAAGAGCATGTTCGACGCCACCCGCGTGTTGGGCGCTGCCGTGCGCCGCGTGTACGAGCGCGACGCTGCTGCGCTGCGCGCCTCGGGTGTGGAGTTCAACGTGTCCATGATCTTTGGCGGCCAGATCGGCGGCGAAGGCATGCGCCTGTTCCAGGTGTATTCGCCCGGCAACTTCATCGAAGCCACGGATGAGACGCCCTACTTCCAGATTGGCGAATCCAAATACGGCAAGCCTGTTTTGGACCGCGTCATCACCCCCAACACGCCCTTGGACGAAGCCGCCAAGTGCGCGCTGGTGTCCATGGACTCTACCCTCAAATCCAACCTGTCGGTGGGCCTGCCGCTGGACATGGTGGTCTACCAAGCGGGCAGCTTGCAAACCGACCGCATCATGTGCATCGACGAGCACAACCCCTACTTTCAAATGCTGCGCACAAGCTGGGGCGACAAACTGCGGCAAATGTTCGACAGCATCGAAGACCCCATGTGGAACGGCGGCGCGACCGACATCCCGCTCATGGTGCCCGCCCAGCGCAACGCCTTGCTCAAGAAAATTACAACGCCTGAAGAGAAACTGATCTGATGGCCGCCCGCATCATCTTCTCGCACGGCAACAGCTTCCCGGCCAGCACTTATCGCGTGATTTTTGACAGCCTGCGCCAGCGCGGCTTTGTCGTCGATGCCATCGAAAAATTTGGCCACGATCCGCAATACCCCGTCACCAACAACTGGCCGCATTTGGTAGAAGAGTTGGCTGAGTTTGCCAAGTCGCAGCAAGGCGACGGAAAACCCGCATTCTTGGTCGGCCACTCGCTGGGCGGCATCTTGAGCCTCATGTGCGCTGCACGCCACCCCGAGCTCGCCCGTGGCGTGGTGCTGATCGACTCGCCCGTGCTGGGTGGCTGGCGTGCCACCACCCTAGGTCTGGCCAAGCGAACCTCTTTGGTGGGCTCGGTGTCGCCGGGTCGCATCAGCCAAAAGCGTCGCCACCACTGGCCCGATGCTCAAGCCGCGCTCGAGAGCTTTGCGCACAAAAAATCCTTTGCCCGCTGGGACCCGCAGGTCTTACGCGACTACATCGAACACGGCACGCACAACGAAGGGGGCCAACGCGTTCTCAGCTTTGACCGCGACATCGAAACCGCGATCTACAACAGCCTGCCGCACAAACTTGACAGCCTGCTCAAGCGTCACCCGCTCAAATGTCCGGCGGCTTTCATTGGTGGCACCCACTCGGCCGAAATGCGACAAGCCGGTGTGGATTTGACCCACAAGGTGGTGAAAGGCCGCATCATGATGATCGATGGTTCCCACTTGGTGCCGATGGAAAAGCCGCTGGCCACCGCAGCAGCGATCGAAGCGACTTTGCGAAATCTTGGCATCTGAAATTTATGGGCTCCACGCTTTTCTGAGCGTGCAAACGGCAGCTCGGCCGTGGCGGCCCCTGTGGCTTCCCTTGAGCCTCAGTTGCCCGTGAATTGCGGTGCGCGTTTTTCCATGAAATGCGCCACGCCCTCGCGAAAGTCTTCACTCGCGAAACTGAGGGCCATCTCCACGTTGGCCTGGCGGTTGTTTTCTGCCAGCGTCTGGAACGGCGCGTCGTACTGCTGGCGCTTGATGACGGCCATCGAACGCGGCGACACGTTGTCCACCAAGTCACGCGCATAGGCATAGGTGGCGGCGGCCAAAGCATCTGGCGCAAACACCTTGTTGACCAAACCCATGGCCTGAGCCTCAGGGGCCAACAGCTTGCGGGCCGACAGCAGCAAATCCATCGCATTGGCATGCCCCACGATGCGGGGCAGCATCCAGCTCAAGCCGTGCTCGGCAATCAAGCCGCGCCTAGAAAACGCCGTGGTGAACACCGCGTTGTCGGCGGCAAAACGGATGTCGCAATACAAGGCATGCACCAGCCCAATGCCTGCGGTTGCACCGTTCAGCATGCCAATCACCGGCTTGGGGATCGCCGGGTAATACCCATAGCGCGTCTGGTAGTCGAGCCGCTGGTTCACATCGAAAGCTTTCGTCCAGGTCGTTGCGGTGATGTCGCTCGGGTCCAAACCCTTGAGCAAGTCCATGTCGGCCCCAGCGCAAAAACCTCGCCCAGCCCCCGTGAGCACAATGGCGCGCACACCATCGTCTGCAGCGGCTGCGTCCATGGCTTGGCGCACCTCGCGCTCCATGATGGCGGTCCAAGCGTTGAGCTTGTCCGGCCGGTTCAAGGTGATGGTCGCAATGCGGTGCTCGACGTTGTAGAGGATGTCTTGGTAACTCATGGCAAGGCCTTTCAAATAAGCAGGGAGTAACTCACACCGTGCGCTTGCCACGGGCCAAAAACGCTTGGGTGGCTGGCTGGTCCAGCAGCTGCTGGCTCCAGCGCTTGAGCACCTTTTCAAGGCGCGGCGCAGCCACCCCCAGCTGCACCATGGCCACGCCGCCATTGACCGATTCGCTGTAATCGCAAATCAGCCCCTCACGCAGCTCAAAGCGGCTGATGCCGTCGATCACCACCTGCCGCCCCGCAAACTCGGGCACCATCGAGGTGAAGCTCGACAAAGACCGTGCATAGGCCACCTGTCCATTGCACACGGGCTCAAACATCTCCCAGCGGTAGTCCGGTCCGGCATCGCGGTGGAACAGGTCGCTCATCATGTGGGCAATGTCGGCGCGGCCCGTGTGGTCGCCGTAGATGTAGTCGTGGTAAATGCCGTCTGGCGTGAAGCACTGCGCAAAGGCCTCGCCGTCGCCCGCTTCGGCGGCGGCCGAAAACCGCTTCAACAACTCTTCAAATTCAGCTTGTTGCATGCGCTTGTCTCCTGTTTTTTAAATCAATCGGGCAAGGGCTCAGGCAAGCGCTTGAGCGTCCTGATCTTGGACGCGCTGATGATCATGGCCTGCAGCCCAAAGCCCAGCACCACAAACCACAGGCTGACTGACACCGGAAAGCTCACCCCCACCACACCGCCCAGCGCCGCACCCAAGGGGCGTGCGCCTGTGCTGGCCACGATGTTGATCGACGTGACCCGCCCCATCATGGCGCGGGGCGTCACCGTCTGGCGCAAGGTGGTCGAAGTGATGGTCCAGATGATCGGCCCCGCCCCAAAGAAAAAATAAGACAGCGCAGCCAACCAGCCGAAAGGCCAAAACAAGGTCAAGGCCATGGTGACCGCCGCCAGCACCGAAAAATAAGGCCCCAGCAAAATCGCCTGCCCAAAAGGCAGCGCCCGCACCACACGCGGCGCCAGCAGTGCCCCCACGATCATGCCCACGCCATACAAAGCCAGCGTCACGCCCACGCCACTGGCGTCCAACCCCAGGTCATGGATGGCATAGGGCACATAGGCCGCTTGCAGCATGAACCAAAAAATGTTCCAGGCAATCGAGCAAAACATCATGGGCCGGAGCAGATCGCTCTGCCACACCCACTTGGCCCCGTCTTGCAACTCCAGCAAAGGGTGGCGTGCAGGCATGGCGGCACGTTCAGGCTCGACGATGCCACGCAGGCACAACACCGCCGCCACCGACAACATGCCCGACAGCACAAACGCCGCTGACGCCCCGGTCCACGCGATCAAGGCCCCGGCCAAGGCCGGGCCTGCCGCAAACGCCGCGCTGCGCGCCAACTCCAACCGACCATTGGCCTGCGCCAAGCCATCGACCTGCACCAGGGCGGGCACCAGCGAAGGCGCTGCCACGCTGAACGCCACTGTGCCCACCGCCGCGATGAAGCCAATGACGGCCAAAGCCGCAATCGACACATGGCCCGTAACGATCAGCGCCAGCAACAACAGCAAAGCCAAGGCCCGCAGCGTCTCGGCCAAGGCCATCAAGCGCGTGCGCGAAGTGCGGTCAGCCAGCAGACCCAACGGCATAGAGAGCAGCAAAAACGGCAAAGATTGGATGGAGGCCAGCAAACCAATTTCACCGGGCCCTGCCTTGAGCAAGAGCACCGCCACGATGGGCACAGCGGCCAGGCTCAACTGCTCGGCCGACTGGGCCAGCAAATTGGACCAAGCCAGACGGTGAAAAGAGTTGGACAGGACAACAGACATGCAGGGGGCTGTGAACAAACGCATCCGCTGGATGCATCAAACAAAGAACTTCCATTCTGGGCGTGGCCCAAAGCCCAGCATGTCGCCTAGGTGCACCCGATCAAGCCGCCCAGGTCACCAGCCCAAAGTAGCTCGTGCCCAGCACCACCAAACCGAACACGATCCGGTACCAAGCAAACACCTCAAAGCTGTTGGTCGAAATGAACTTGAGCAACCAGCGCACACACACCCAAGCGCTCAAGAATGAAAACACCAAGCCGACCGCAAACATGGGCGCGTCAGCCATGCTCAGCAAGGCGCGGTCTTTGTACAGGCTGTAAGCCCCGGCGCCGATCAGCGTGGGAATGGCCAGGTAAAACGAGAAGTCGGTGGCGGCCTTGCGCGACATGCCCAGCAGCATGCCACCGATGATGGTCGCGCCGCTGCGGCTGGTGCCCGGGATCATGGCCAAGCACTGCACCAAACCCACCTTGAGTGCGTCTTGCCAGCGCATGTCTTCGACCTCGGCAATATGCACGGCGCGAGCCTGTCTGCGCTCAGCCCACAAAATGATGAAGCCCCCAATGATGAAACTGGTGGCCACCACCTCGGGCGTGAACAAGTTGGCCTTGATGGCTTTGCCAAACAACAGGCCCAAGATCACGGCAGGCACAAACGCGATGAACACATTGAGTGCAAAACGTTGGGCATCGGCGTTGTGCGGCAAGGCGCGCACCGTGGTGCTGATCTTTTGCCAATAGACAATGATTACCGCCAAAATCGCCCCGGTCTGAATGGCGATGTCGAACACCTTGGCCTTGTCGTCGTCAAAACCAAGCAAAGCCCCGGCCAAGATCAAATGCCCGGTGGACGAGATCGGCAAAAACTCGGTCAACCCTTCGACCACGCCCATCACGGCGGCTTTTAGCAACAGCATCAAATCCACAGGTGTTCCTCTAAAAACTGGGGGGATTATCGCTGTTGGACCGCACGCACAAATCAGGTTAGGAATTCAAGGTCAAGACCTGTGTCACAGTGCTGTGCAAACAAAGACTCTGGAGGAACCATGCAACTGACACACACCATCGCCGTCCACATGAGCTTGGCTCTGACCGCCACAGTCTTGGGTCCGTGGGCACTTTGGGCTCGCATGGGCCGCAACACACGACCCCGTCTTCACCGGGCATTCGGTTACGCCTGGGTCACCTGCATGCTGGGCGCCGCCCTCTCTGGTCTGTTCATCCGCGACTTCAATCTGCCAAATATTTTGGGCTACACCCCGATTCACCTGCTCATTCCCGTGACCTTGTTCAGCCTTTATCGGGCATTTCGCTTTTTAGCTGATGGCGACATTGCGGGTCATCGAAAAACGATGCAATGGCTTTATGGCATGGCTTGTGTGGTGACAGGTGCATTCACCTTATTGCCTGGACGATTGTTAGGCCAATGGCTTTGGTCTGGCGCTGCGGGTTAAATCATGCCCACGCCCTCACTCCACAAAACCGCCCGCCTAGGCGCGTTCGCCATCGCCGCCGTGTGGCTGGCTGTGGCGGGGGTGCTGTATCTGGTGTTTGAGCGCATGGAGCAAAACCGCCAGGCCAGCCTTAAGCCCTATGCGCTCAGTTCGGGCGATCTTGTCATTCCACGCCAGCGCGATGGGCATTTTCATGTCGAGGGCGAAGTCAACCGCCAACCCGTCCGCTTTTTGGTGGACACCGGCGCCAGCCATGTGAGCGTGAGCCAGGCGCTGGCCACTCAGGCCGGGCTGCCTGCGGGCCAAAGCATCACCTTGCACACCGCCAACGGCCAGCGACTCGGCCAGCTGGTGCGTAGCGTGCCTGTGCGGGCAGGGCATCTGGTGCTCAACGATGCCAGCGTCACCGTGGGCCTGACGGGCATGCCGCCCGAACAAGCGCTGCTGGGCCAGGCGTTTTTGAAGCACTTTGACGTGGAAATCCGGCGCGACGAAATGGTCTTACGTCAAAGACCTTGAGGGTCAATAAACTCCGAGAAGCCAATGCCATCAGCGGCGCCATGGCTCCCGATGACCACCCCCACCCTGTCCGAATCCACCGTCATCGCGCCGAAAGTGCCTGCGTTCATGAGCCCTTTGGTGGCCGTCATGCCCATGCCCCCAGCCGTGAACATGCGAATAGACCCGGGGCACATACACCACACGGGGCGGCGGTGGCGGGGCGTAAATCACCCGAGGCGGCGGGCCATAAATCACCGGGCCGGGCATCCCTATCTGGGTATAAACCGGGAAATGGCCGATGCGCGAGTGCACCGACACAGACGGTTCCACCACAGAATGGGCGCAGCCCACCTGGGCCAGACCCAAGCCCAGCAGGCCGAGCATCGCGATAGCTCTGGAAAATGGCAGTTTGAATGAACGCATGAGAAAGGTCCTTTGGTGAGGTTGGCTTGTCTTGAAAGCAGGCTCCCTGCATGCTTAGCGCGCCAGACTGGCCATTGGTGCACCACCAGCGCTAGAGAGTGGTATCCATTCGTAACAGACCCGGCCAGGTCAAGCCTGCGCCAGCCCCTAAAATCAAGCGCTATGACCTCCCCCACCGACAAAGTCCCTGAAGCCGACCACAAGGTCAGCAACTTCCTGCGCCAGATCATCGAAAAAGACATCGAACAAGGCACCTACGCCAGCCGCCGCTGGGCAGGCAACCCTGGCGA
>JBIKKE010000211.1:0-5082 GCA_044360575.1 Limnohabitans sp.
AGTTGTGTTTCAACAAGTTGATTGCGGCACCGCGACCCATTGCGCCTAAACCAATCAATCCAATTGACGTTTTTGTTACTTCATTGGTCAAAATTTACCCCAGTCTTTGTTCTAGAAACTGCTTGGCGAGTCAAGCTATTCGATTTACATCCAACTTCTAATAGATGCCGCCATCTTTTCGGTTGAAATTCCATAGCGATCGTGCAAAGTTGGTAAAGCACCTGCATCGAGGAACGCATCAGGCAGTCCTAACATGCGGTATTTTTTGGGTGCAACACCTTCACGCAACAACAAACTTGCCACGGCTTCTCCCAATCCGCCGATAACGGAATGGTTTTCAGCAACTACGACCAAACGTCCCGGTTTACGCACTTCGGCCAAGATGGTTGCTTCATCTAACGGCTTAATGGTTGGGCAGTGCAATACCGCAACATTGATATGGTCGCGTTCAAGTTCCTTGGCCACTTCCAGTGTTCGCATAGTCATGAATCCGCTGGAGATCACCAAGACTTCATTCCCATCACGTAGCATCTTGGCTTTGCCCAACTCAAACTTGTAGTTGTATTCGTCCAAGACCAGTGGTACGTTGCCTCTCAACAAACGCATGTAAACAGGGCCTTGGTGTGCCGCGATTTGGGGGACAGCTTGCTCGATGTCGAGTGCGTCACACGGGTCGACCACTGTCATGCCGGGAATCGCGCGCATCATTGCCAAATCCTCAGTGGCTTGGTGGCTTGGGCCGTAACCTGTGGTCAGTCCTGGCAAAGCACAGCAAATTTTCACGTTCAAGTTTTCTTCAGCAATGACTTGGTGGATGAAGTCATAAGCCCGACGTGTGCCGAACACCGCATAGGTGGTGGCAAATGGGACCAAGCCTGTTTTAGCCATTCCGCCCGCAGCACCCATGAGTAACTGCTCGGCCATACCCATTTGGAAAAACCTATCAGGATATGCTTGTGCAAATAAATGTAAGTCGGTGTATTTGCCTAAGTCGGCAGTCATGCCCACCACCTCAGGATGATTGGCGGCGTACTCAACGAGGGCTTTACCAAATGGTGCAGCTTGAACTCGTTGGCCTTCAGACGCAATAGACGCGATCATTGCCGACGTAGTCAGCCGGGGTTTTTTCTCAGTGATAACTGTCATTTTTTTCCTTCTGGGCGATTCGAGTCCAACACATCCAACGCTTGTTTCCACTCCGGCGGGTCAACGCGGATGAAGTGGTTTTTTTCGCGTGCCTCGAGGAAAGGGACGCCTTTACCCATCAATGTGTCGCACAAAATCACTCGAGGCTTAGCGTCTTTCAATGAACGTGCGGTGTCAAAAGCGGTCAAAACACTTGGCATGTGGTTGCCATCGATACGCTGAACGTGCCATCCGAACGAGGCCCACTTCTCTGCCAAAGGCTCAAAGCCCATGATCTTTGTGGACGGCCCATCGGCTTGCTGGTTGTTGATATCCACCAAACAAATCAAGTTATCCAACCCGTGGTGCGCTGCAGACATGGCAGCCTCCCAAGTTGAGCCTTCGTCCAGCTCCCCATCGGACATAGAGTTGTAGACAAAGGCAGCGTTGCCTTGGTGCCTTAACCCCAAAGCCATGCCTACTGCTATCGGTAAACCCTGACCTAGAGATCCACCAGAAATTTCCATGGCTGGGGTGTAAGTGGCCATACCCGACATAGGTAAGCGGCTGTCATCGCTGCCGTAGGTTTCCAACTCGGACTCGGGAATGATGCCCGCCTCAATCATGGCTGCATACGCTGCAATCGCGTAATGACCGTGCGAGAGCAAAAATCGGTCACGCCCCGGCCACTCAGGCTCATGGGGTCGAAAATTCATGGCGTGGCCATAGGCAACCGCTAAAACATCTGCATAGCCAAGAGCTTGGCCAACATAGCCTTGACCCTGTACTTCTCCCATACGTAAGGCATAGCGGCGAATACGCCATGCACACTGTGAAACCTCCAACAGATTCGTGGTCTCAGCGGGGGAGGACGTTTTATTCAAATTCATCGCCTAGATTCCTTTTTGAACGCATTGGATACAACAGGAATTTGCATCTGCTTTATGATTTATTGCATTCTTCTCGGTTGCTACTGCTGCAACAAGAAGCTTTCCTTCAACTGGGATTGAATTTTTTTTAAGCGGTATAAACCCTATGCAACTTCCCCCGATAAAAGGCATCGTTGCACTCGACTCTGTGGTGCGACTTGGCAGCATCAGCAAAGCTGCTGAAGACCTGAATTTGACGGTCTCAGCTGTGAGTCATCAGCTTTCAACGTTAGAGTCTTTCGTCAATCAAAAATTACTTGAACGATCTTCAAAAGGCGTGACCCTAACAATCTATGGAGAGAGATTTCACAGGGAAATTTCAGGTGCACTGACACTGATTTCTGCAGCTGCACAAAACCTGAGATCGGGCGAAACCGATGAAGTACTGCGCATTCACGCAGTCCCTTCGTTTGCAAGCCTATGGCTAATGCCTCGCCTTCCTAAGTTTCGGGAGTTGCATCCAAAAATTCGCGTTCATCTCGCTGCATCGCATGGAGAGGCTGATTTTTCTAGGGGGCAAGCGGATGTGGACATTCGTTATGGCAATGTGCAGGGTAGAGATCTTCACATCGAAGCAGTCTTTTCTGAAGACATCTTTCCAATGATTTGCCCTCGATTGAAGTCAACTCTGAAAATTGGCGAACCGATTGATTTGGTTAATTTAGAGTTGATTCGGTCTGAACTCACGATGATTCAATGGCAGCACTGGTTTGCTGCTCATAACGTTCCCTTGGGACCAAATAATTTTGTGCTCTCATTCGACAGAACTTCAATGGTCCTTGAAGCTGCAATACAAGGTTTGGGAATCGCGTTGGATAGTGCCAGGACCGCTGAAAAAGCACTACTGAGGGGCGATTTGGTACCTGTTTTTGAAGATCGAAAAGCGATGACAGTTCATGCTCATCATTTGGTTTATCCTCGCGCACATGCCCAATGGGACAGGGTGGAAAAATTCACGTTATGGCTGCGTGAAGAAGCATCAGCAAATCAAAAAAAGCTTTAATCAGAATGCTTGTTCAGCCTGGGCATGAATAGCTTCCGAAACGTGAGGAGGCTCCTCACTTTGAGAAGCTGAAGACCTCTGTAAGTCTTTACTCACTCCTAGGCCTCATGTCACAACCTCACATCGCAGCCAACGATCATTTTTAATTGAGCAGCGCGGTTTCGGTCAGTCCATGACCATGACTTTGTGGCCGCCTGAACAAGACACTTTCCAAGCTGGAAGCACCCCCACGTCACAAAGCACTTGAGCGTCGGTCGCAGTACCTGTTGTGAGAGGTAGACCCGCAATGGGTCTTCAGCCGCCCGCTCAGCGCCGCATCAGGGCTTTGCTGGCCTGAACGCCTCCGCCACAAAGTCCACAAAAGCCCGCACCCGCGCGGCTGATTTGTGCTGGGCCGGATAGACCGCATAAATGTCCGCATCAGGCGTGTGGTGCTGCGGCAGCAGGTGTACCAGCTGGCCTTGCCGCAGCGGCTTGCGAATGTCCCACTCGGCGCGCATCAAGATGCCGTGTCCGTCCAGCGCCCATTGCACGGCGATGCTGCCGTCGTTGGTGGTCAGGTTGCCACGGGTTTTGATCGTTTCAGTTTTGCCGGTGCGCCCGCGAATGAGCTTGATCACCCCATAGGCCTCGCCGCCTTGGCGGATGCTGATGAAGTTGTGCCGCGCCAGATCGGCCGTGGTTTTGGGTTCGCCGTGGCGCGCGATGTAGGCGGGCGATGCGCAAAGCAGGCGCTGGTTGCTTGCGATCTTGCGGGCAATCACCCGTGCGTCGGGGGGCGGGCCAAAGCGGATGCACACATCGAAGGCATCGTCACTCAGCGAGGGCGGGTCGACCGAGAGTTGCAATTGCACATCGACTTGCGGATATTGCCGAACAAAGCGGCTGATCAGCGGGCCGATGTGACTGCGCCCAAAACCCAAGGTCGCATTCACCCGCAGCAGGCCGCTGGGCGTGGAGCGGCTGGCACCCAACTGCTGCTCCAGGTCGGCCATTTCGGCCAGGATGCTTCGCGCGTGGCGCAGCACGGTTTCGCCTTCCACCGTCAGGCTCATGCGCCGCGTGGTGCGGTTGACCAAGGGCAAGCCCAGTCGAGTCTCCATTTGCGACAGGCGTTTGCTGACGGCCGCGGTGGTGATGCGCATCTCGCGCGCGGCGGCGCTCAGACTTCCGGCCACGGCCAGAGCGGAGAAAAAGCCCAGATCGGCGGCTTGCAGGCGGGGTTCCATTGTTGAGTAAAAGTTAACGATGAATTGAATTTTATGGCTTTTGTTGAGCGTTGAGCGTCACACAATGGCGAATTGATTTTTTCATTTTCAAAGCAGTAACCCATGAAAACCTACCGCATCGCCACCATCCCCGGAGACGGCATTGGCAAAGAAGTCGTTCCCGCAGGGCAAGAAGTCATGCAGGCCTTGGCCAAAGCTTGTGGCCAATTCACATTTGAGTTTGAAAATTTTGACTGGGGTGGTGACTACTACCGCCAGCACGGCGTGATGATGCCCGCCGATGGCCTGGACGCCTTGCGTGACAAAGACGCCATCCTGTTTGGCTCTGCCGGTGACCCGCACATTCCCGATCACATCACGCTGTGGGGCCTGCGCCTGAAAATTTGCCAAGGCTTTGACCAATACGCCAACGTGCGCCCCACGCGCATCCTGCCCGGCATCGACGCCCCCTTGAAGCGCTGCACCCCCAAAGACCTGGACTGGGTCATCGTGCGCGAAAACTCCGAAGGCGAATACTCGGGCGTGGGTGGCCGCGTGCACCAAGGTCACCCGATCGAAGCGGCCACTGATGTGTCCATCATGACCCGCACCGGGGTGGAGCGCATTTTGCGCTATGCCTTCAAGCTGGCGCAGTCGCGCCCACGCAAACTGCTGACGGTGGTAACCAAGAGCAACGCGCAGCGCCACGCCATGGTCATGTGGGATGAAATTGCCGTGCAGGTGTCCAAAGAGTTTCCCGATGTGAAGTGGGACAAGGAATTGGTGGACGCGGCCACGGCCCGCATGGTCAACCGCC
>JBIKKE010000021.1:0-17145 GCA_044360575.1 Limnohabitans sp.
CCGGCACGGTGGTGGACAACTGGTACCTGTGGGCCATCAAACATGGTGTGGCACCGCCATACCCCGAAATCTTCCCAGGGATGGTTGACCCTGCGCTGAGCACTGGAGCCAAGCCATGAACATGAATATTTCTTACACAAAAGGCTGGACCAGCCGCATGGTCAAAGCTTTGGGACTGACACTGGCGGGTTTGGTGCTGGCGGGCTGTGAACGCCCGATCCCCGAATCCGTGCAAAGCGGCTATCGGGGCACCGGTATGGCTCAAATCTACAACGCCCGCTTGCTCGAGGTCAAAACCGACCTCAACCAACCGCCAGCGGTCATTCCATCACCTGGATCGGAAGGCCCCAAGGCTTCGCAGGTTTACAAAAACGTCAAGGTGCTGGGCAACTTGAGTGTGGGTGAGTTCAACCGGCTCATGGTCTCGATGACCAACTGGGTGGCACCGAACGAGGGCTGCGCTTACTGCCACGCCTTGCCCAACTTTGAAGACGACAGCAAGTACACCAAAGTGGTGGCTCGTCGCATGGTGGAGATGACGCAGCACATCAACTCGGATTGGCAGCCGCACGTCGCGCAAACAGGGGTGACTTGCTACACCTGCCACCGTGGCGAGCCTGTGCCCAATGCCATCTGGTTCAAAGCGGACCATCAGCCTTATGGCTCCAACTTCATGGGTGACAAGGCCGGCCAAAATGAGCCTTCTCCAGTGGTCAATTTGTCCTCTTTGCCCAACGACCCCTTCACACCGTTTTTGTTGGGGAATGAAAACATCCGTCTGAATGGTCCGACAGCGCTGCCATCGGGCAACCGCCAGTCGATCAAACAGGGCGAGTGGACCTATGGCCTGATGACCCACATGTCGACTGCTTTGGGTGTCAATTGCACCTATTGCCACAACACGCAGTCGTTCCAGAACTGGGAAATCAGCCCCCCACAACGCACGACGGCTTGGCACGGGATCCGCATGGCGCGTGACCTGAACTTGACCTTTATGGAGCCTTTGACCGAGGTGTTCCCGGCGCACCGCAAGGGGCCTTTGGGTGACGTGGCCAAGATGAACTGCGCAACTTGCCACCAAGGTGCTTATAAGCCACTGAATGGCGCCCAGATGGCCAAGGATTTCCCCGAGTTGCTCAAACCCGCTTTGGCCGCTGCCAAAGTGGCGGCCAAGTAGTCTCAGCAGCGCCAGACCGGACACCCGTCATGGAAGCCAGCACCTCACTTCATGACCCACTGTCCGGTGTGGTCGTGGTGCTGTTGGCCGATTTTTTGCGCCAACACCAAGGCTGGGGCTGGTTGCGCTTGGTGGCCGGAGCGACCCCCTACAAAGAAGTGCCTGGCCTGACCATGGTCAAGGTCATGGGCAGTGGTCATGGCGGCGGTTTCAGCCTCAGGCCCAGTGCCACGCACCAAGGCCTGATTTGCAACTTCAGCCACCTCGATTTGGCTCTTCGGTTTTTGGACAGTCCGGCCGTGCAGGCTTACCGCAGTCGCGCCCGTGAGTGCTGGTCGGGCGTGATGTCGGTGCAATCGGCCAGAGGCCATTGGGACAAGCAAGCTTGGCAAGCCAGCAGTCCTGAAGCTTTGGGCCATCATGCCGACGACAGCGCACAAGACAACCGTGCCCCTTTTGCGGTGCTGACACGCGCCAGCATTGTGCCCACCAAGGCCATGGCGTTTTGGCGCTACGCACCTGCTGCGCAAGCCGATTTGTCAAAAGCCCCAGGTTGCTTGTTGGCCATGGGTTTGGGTGAGGCCCCCTTGGTGCGTCAATGCACTTTCAGCCTTTGGAAAGACACTGGCAGCATGCTGCAGTATGCCCAGCAGGGTGCGCACCAAGTGGCCAGTGCGGCCGCTTACAAGCACCAATTTTTTTCGGAATCGCTTTTTGTTCGCATGCAGGTTTTGCAAATGGCGGGCGTCTGGATGGGCCGCAGTTATGACCCGCAGGTGCTCAAACTTTCGGCCACTGCCCCTGTCGATTCGAAGGCGTCGGCCTTGGAGCCCAGCCATGTCTGAGCATCGGGTTGTCATCGTCGGTGCTGGCATGGGCGGCTTGTCCAGTGCCATTGCCCTGGCTTACCAAGGTTTGCATGTCACCGTGGTGGAGGCTGCTGATGCCCCCGGCGGCAAGGTGCACAGCCGCGAAGTCCATGGCGCCCACATCGACAGTGGCCCCACCGTGTTCACCATGCGCTGGGTGTTCGACGCCTTGCTGCGCAGCGTGGGCACGAGCGTCGAGTCTGAGATGCGCATCAAGCCGCTGCAGGTCCTGGCCCGCCACTTTTGGCCCGATGGCAGCCAACTCGATTTGTCGGCTGACGCGCGCGAGAGCGAAGCGGCCATTGCTGCATGGTCCAGTGGCGATGAAGCCCGGCGCTTCCACGAATTTTGTAAAACCACGCGCCAGCTTTACGCCACGCTGGAGGGCCCCATGATCCGTGCCCAGCGCCCCAGTATGGGCGGCTTCATGGGCGACTTGGGCCTGCGTGGTTTGGGTGTTCTGGCCCAACTCGGTCCCATGCGCAGCTTGTGGCAGCAGCTGGGCCAACAATTTTCTGATCCACGTTTGCGTCAGTTGTTTGCACGTTACGCCACCTATTGCGGCTCCTCGCCATGGGAGTCACCTGCCACCTTGATGCTGATTGCCCAAGTGGAGATGGATGGCGTTTGGTCGGTGGAGGGGGGCATGCATGGCATGGCCCAAGCGCTGGCCCGTGTCGCTCGACGTCACGGTGCTGTGTTCCGCTACAAAACCACTTGTCAGCGCATCGAACAGCGGCAGGGCAGGGTGTCGGGTGTGCATTTGCAGTCGGGTGAGTTTTTGCCTGCAGACCGTGTGATTTTCAATGGCGATGCCGGTGCTTTGCGCCAAGGTCTCTTGGGTGAAGATGTCCGCCGGGCTGTACCTCGTGACGCACCGCCGCGTTCTTTGTCGGCGCTGACCTGGTCCATGAATACCCCCACTGAGGGCGTCAAGCTGGACCGCCACAACGTCTTTTTTCAAAGCACTTACGCCAGCGAGTTCGAAGACATCTTCGAACGCCAGCGCCTGCCGCACAGCCCTACGGTGTATGTGTGCGCACAAGACCGCCCCGCGCAGCTGGCGCCCGGCGTTGCCGAGCGTATTTTTTGTTTGGTCAACGCCCCCGCCTGCGGTGATGGCAACGGCATCACCGAGGAGGCCATAGAGCAATGCCAAACCCACACCTTTCAGCATCTTCAGCAGCTGGGTCTGTTACTGCAGCCCACGCCGGCCAACAGCCTTCGCACGACACCGCAGGATTTCCACCGGCGTTTTCCAGCGAGCGGGGGGGCGCTGTACGGGCAGGCGACGCACGGCTGGACCAGCATCTTCAGCAGACCTGGCTCCACCACACCCCTGCAGGGCCTGTATCTGGCGGGGGGCAGCGTGCATCCGGGGCCGGGCGTACCGATGGCAGCCTTGTCCGGGCAACGGGCGGCCGAGGCGGTGATGGCGAGCCTCGCTTCGACCAAAACGTTCCAGACGGGGGCTACCTTTGGTGGTATGTCGACGCCGTGAGTGACGACGGTCAACACGGCATCACCCTCATTGCCTTTGTCGGCAGTGTGTTTTCGCCTTACTACGCCTGGGCGCGTCGACGTGGCCGTGCCAACCCCGACAACCACTGCGCCTTGAATGTGGCCATCTACAGCAAAGGTCAAGGCCGTTGGGCCATGACAGAGCGCGGTAAACGCCAGTGTTCGCGAAACGAGCGCCAGTTCAACATCGGTCCCAGTCAAATGAGCTGGGACGGTGATTGTCTGAACATCGACATCGACGAAGTCTGTGTGCCCATGCCGCGCCGTATTCGGGGCCGCATCAAATTGTGGCCACAGCAGTTGTTTGGTTATTCCACACCGCTGGATGTGGGGGGCCGCCACCGCTGGGGGCCTTTGGCGCCGTCCTCTCGCATCGAGGTCAACTTGAGCGCCCCCGATCTGAAGTGGCAAGGCCATGCTTATCTGGACTCCAACGAGGGCGATGAACCGGTGGAACAGGGCTTTCACACTTGGGATTGGTCACGTGCCCGCATGCGCGACGGCAGCACGGTGGTGTTCTACGACATGCAAGCACCTGGCACCGAAGACCGTGTACTGTCGCTGCGTTTTAGCCCCAAGGGAACGGTCGAGCCGATTGCCACGCCGTCAGTGCAGAACCTGCCCAAGACCGGTTGGCGCATCGATCGCCGCATGCGCAGCACGCAAGCCGTGCGCGTGCACGAACAACTCGAAGACACGCCGTTTTATCAGCGTGCCTTGCTGCAATTTGATTACGCGGGTGAGCCTTTGCTTGCCTTTCACGAAACCCTGTCGGTGCCGCGTTTGGTGTCACCGGTGGTTCAAGCCATGCTGCCCTTTCGCATGCCAAGGCGGGCTTGAGATAAACAACCTTGAACGCGATTTCAAGGCAACTCCATTCCTGGCCGTGGTGGCCAAGAATAGCCCTCGTGCGGGCCGTGCACGTCTTCTGCAAGGAGAAAACTATGTCTAATTCAGACAAAGTCTGGCCAACGGGACTGACCCAGGCCGAATCGGAAGAGATTCACCGTAATCTCATCCAGGGTACGCAGATTTTCGGCATGATTGCCGCATTTGCTCACCTGTTGGCCTACATCTATTCACCCTGGCTCAAGTAAAGGAGTCCCAACATGATCTATTCGAAAATGTGGTTGGTGGTGAAACCTTCTGTGGGCATTCCAGTGTTCATTGCGGCCGTGGCAATTGCCTCGTTCAGCGTGCACTTGGCATTGACCATGAACACCACGTGGGTGAAGGGCTTCCTCAATGGCGGCGCCAAAGTCGTTGCAACCGCTCCGGCGGATGCTGCGGCGAAAAAGTAAGGGGCTTGCCCCGCCGAAAGGCCAGGCGCGCGAGCGCCTGGTCCTTCCTCTATGAACAAAACCAACACATCGTGGACGCAATCGCTGGCCAATTTGGGGCCACGCTTTTTGCCTTTTGCCGACGCAGCCAGTGAAGATTTGCCACTGTCGCGTTTGCTGCGTCTGTCGCTGTTTCAAATTTCTGTGGGCATGGCCATGGTCATGCTCGTGGGCACCCTCAACCGCGTGATGATTGTGGAGCTCAAAGTCTCCGCCACGCTGGTGTCCTTCATGGTGGCGCTGCCCCTGCTCATTGCGCCTTTGCGTGCACTCATTGGGTTTCGCTCTGACAACCACCGCTCTCAGCTGGGCTGGCGGCGCGTTCCTTACATCTGGATGGGCAGCTTGCTGCAGTTTGGTGGGTTCTCCATCATGCCTTTTGCCCTCTTGGTTCTGGCGGGTGCTGGACAGTCCAGCCAGGCCCCGGCTTGGGTAGGCCAAGTGGGTGCGGCAGGCGCCTTCCTGTTGGTGGGCCTGGGCATGCACACCGTACAAACCGCGGGCCTGGCGCTGGCCACCGACTTGGCCCCGCCAGAGCGTCAGCCCCAGGTGGTGGGCCTGATGTACGTCATGCAGCTGATCGGCATGATTGGCAGCGCCTTGATGCTGGGCTATTTGCTGCACGACTACAGTCCCGGCCAACTCATTCGTGTGGTGCAGGCTGTGGCGGTGACCACATTGGTCTTGAACGTGATCGCGCTCTGGAAGCAAGAGCCGCGCAGCCGCTTGCGCAAACCTGGCACGCCCATCGAGCACACCTTTGCCCAAGCCTGGCAGTTGTTTTGCCAAGGCCCCAACACCGTCCGGCGATTGCTCGCGGTGGGCCTGGGTACCATGGCCTTCACAATGGAAGACGTCCTGCTGGAACCGTATGGCGGCGAAATTTTGCACATGAGCGTGTCCAGCACCACCTTGCTGTCGGCCACGCTGGCCTTGGGTGGTTTGCTGGGCTTTGCCTGGGCCTCTCGCGTGCTGGGACGGGGAGGCGATGCTTACCGCATGTCGGGTTGGGGTGCTTGGACCGGCTTGCCGGCTTTTGTTGCTGTCATCGGCTCGGCCCCCTTGGCATCGCCAACGGTTTTTGTGTTGGGCATCTTCTTGATTGGCTTGGGTGGCGGCTTGTTCGCGCACGGCACCTTGACGGCCAGCATGCAGTTGGCGCCACCCGGTCAGATCGGCTTGGCCATGGGGGCTTGGGGTGCTGTGCAAGCCACGGCTGCGGGCGTGGGCATGGCCATTGGCGGTATCGTGCGCGATGCCGTGGCCATGGTCAGCAGCCCGGTCATAGGGTACTCGGCGGTGTACTTGATCGAAATCTTGTTGCTGGCGCTCACCTTGTGGGCCATGGGACCTTTGATGCGCTCTGCTGTGCGACCCCAACCCAACTCTGCATAATCAGTTTTCTTTCAACCCTTCAGCTTGTCACACCACCCAAGGACTCACCATGGAAATCAAACACATCCTCATCATCATGTTCGTGGTTTTCGGCCTGTTCATGCTGGCCAATTGGTTCAACCGTCCGCGCAAGTAAACCCAGTCTCATTCATGGGGTGATGCCCCACAAAAAAGCCACCTTGCGGTGGCTTTTTTGTGGGCAACTGAACCCGATCAGTTGCGTGTGTCGCGGTAGCCGCTGCCGTAGCCGGTGGTTGGCTCTTTGGGCTTGGAGATGTTCACCACGATCGAGCGACCGCTCACCGACATGCCATTCAGGCCTGTGATAGCGGCTTGGGCTTCTTCGGCGCTGGACATTTCGACAAAGGCAAAACCTTTGGAGCGGCCGGTGTCGCGGTCCATCATGACTTTGGCCGACAAGACGCCGCCAAATTCAGAAAAGTTTTGACGCAAGCTGGCGTCGTCGATGGTGTAGGGCAAGTTGCCCACGTAAATTTTGCTGCTCATGGTTGAGCCTTTCAGAGAGGTGGCGTGGCGGCTTTAAAAGAGCCGACATGCAGGGAAAAGCGACTTTCGGAAAAAAGCCGCAAGGAAACACATCAAAGACCGTTTGGCCTTTGGCGCATTTGTCAGTGGCTGAGGCTGCAGAGCAGCCAGTTGCAAGTGGTGTCGATGACTTCTTGCGCTGCCTGTTGGGTGTCCGCACATACCGCCCTTTGGGTGGGAAATGTCAGGTTCAAGCCACCAAGGTGTGCAGGTTGTCTGTTGGGCTCGTTGCGGAGGAGTCCGCTGCTCAGGCCTGTATCAAAAAACAATGTCGAGAGCAAAACGACTGGGGAGCCCGTTTGGGAGGTAATCGGAGAAATCAAGTTCAATCAAGTCGCAAACCATCCAGGGGCTTGCGCAGAGCTGTCAGAAAAATCAAATGGCCTGCAGCTCAACAGGCCATGGTGTTCGAAGTCAATCGATGCCAAAGCAGACGCCTTGTGAGCGGTTGCCCTATGCCAAAGTTGTAAACCTAGACAAGTGTCAGATGATATTGACATATTGAATAAAAGTCAAATTTTATATTTCTATGGGTTTGAAGGGGTGGCTGGTTCATGGGTCAAGCGGTTTTGCCTTGAAGGTCGGTGGCATGCCTTGCCATTGGGCGTGAAAACCGTTGTGCGCATGGGGTGCTTTGGGTGCCTGTTGGTTGAGCATCAGGTGCCAACCTGCCACAACGCTGTCGATCAGGGGCAATGGGCTGTGGGCTTGCAGCAGCCGGGCGTAACCGGCCAAGCCAGCCCCTCCCAAGATGATCGTTTTCACGCCGGTTTGAGCGGCCTGTTGGCAGGCTTGGCTCAAATAGCGGATGGCCAAATCGGGGTCGGCTTGGAGGGTGGCGCCCGAGGGGGCTACGGTTTCAATGTGTCTCAGCTGGGCGCCGAACCCCAAGTTGTTGGCCAGGCGCTGCAACATGGGTTTCCAGCGTTCGCCACCCGTGACGATGGCAAAGGGTCCTCGGGCCGCCGCTTGAATAAACGAAGCCTCAGCCAAACCTGTCACTGGACAGGCGCTCACCTCGCGCAAGGCAAACAAACCAGGATCGCCAAAGCAACCGATCACGATGCCCTGCAGGGCTTGTGTCGATGCGCTCTGGTGTGAAGCCCAGACGTCTAGACATGCATGCGATGCCACAGCATGGCTGGCTTCGCATGCAATGTACTGAGCACCAAATTGTGCAGTGCGGATCTCGAGCGTCACATCCGGTGGAACCAAGGGGGTCAAGACGTCTTGGAGGCGTTTGGAAGTCAAGACGTTGGTGTTCGGATTGATCACCAAGTAGCGGCGAGGTGCGGGGGTGTCCATGCGTCGAAAGCCTTTTGAAGGGGTGGCAGTTCGCCCCAAACCCGTGCGGTTGGGCGCATCAAAACAGGGAAGCTTGTGAGGCTGCTGCCCTGTTTTGGCGCGCTGGGGCGTTTTAAGCTCAGGTTGAAATCAAGCACTGGGCTGGTGCAGCTGTGTGAAGCATCAATCGGGCCGGGTTGGCACACCTCGTGCATAGACGTGATCAGGATGGGCAAGGCCCATGCTTTTTTCAATCATCATGCGTAAGGAGTTTCCATGAAACGTCGTGAATTACTGGCAGCAGGCGCTGCCACTTTGGCAGCACCGTGGGTACACGCGCAGTCTTCTGCGTGGCCCAGCAGAGGCCCTGTCCGCTTGATCTGCCAGTACCCGCCCGGAGGTTTGGTGGACACCGTGGCGCGTTTGATGGCGCCGCACCTGTCGCAGGCCTTGTCGCAAACCGTGGTGGTGGACAACCGCGCAGGGGCGGGTGGTTTGATCGGCACCGAATTTGCGGCTCGCCAGGCTCCCGACGGTTACAACCTCTTGGTCAGTCATGCCTCGGTACACATTTATGCCACCGCCACGCGTCGCACCATGCCGTTTGACCCGGTCAATGATTTCAGCCATCTGGGCATGTTGGTGGAGGCGCCCATGTTGCTGTTGGTGCGTGCCCAGTCGCCTTACCAAACCTTGGCGCAGTATGTGAATGCTGCCAAGACAAAGCCTGTGCGCTTTGGCACCTCGGGCATCGGTTCGGCCAATCACCTGTACGGTGAGTTGCTCAAAATTGAAGGCCAGGCCAACGAGCATGACCATGTGCCTTATCAGGGCAGCGCCCCAGCCATGCAAGATTTGTTGGGCGGACAGATCGACAGCGTGTTTGATCCGGTCACCACCAACGTCAACCAGCTCAAGGCTGGATCGCTGCGCGCGCTGGCGGTGTCCACGCCCACACGCATGGCGGCCTTCCCCAACATTCCCACCTTTGCAGAGTTGGGCTTTAACTCGCTCACGGGCTCTCAATGGTTGGGCTTGTCTGCGCCCAAGAACTTGCCCACACCCATTGCGCAGCGCCTGACCTCTCTCATCCCTGAAATTTTGGCCAAGCCCGATATCATGGCCCGGTTGGAAGAGGTGCAAACCCTGCCGCGCAAAACACCCGTGGTGGGCGACGATTTCGTCAAGCTCATTCAGTCGCAAATCACCAGCTGGACAGCTGTGGCCAAACGCGCCAAGGTCGAAGTGATCGCCTGAGCGCAGGCCAAGGCTTTCACGCCGACGCCCGGCGGCAGCATCCAGCGAGGGCTAGACTGGGTGCTGCCTTTTTTTCGCATGTCCCTCAACCTTGACCCCGTGGAAACCCTTCATGACCGAAGTCGATTTCGAGCAGATCAGCAGTTACCAGCGTTACAAGCTCATGGCCAGCCTCATCGTGCCCCGGCCCATTGCTTTGGTGACCACGCTCGGAGCCAATGGGGTGGTCAATGCAGCGCCGTTTTCCATGTTCAACATGATCGGCGAAGACCCGCCCATCTTGATGATCAGCATCAACCGCTTGCAAGACGGTCGTCTCAAGGACACGGCCGCCAACATCCTGCACAACGGCCAGTTTGTGGTGCACATGTCCGATGAGCCCATGGCCCAAAAAATGCACGACTGTGGTGAATCGCTGCCCTCTGATGTGAGCGAATTGAGCGCGGTGGGCTTGACGCCCGTGCCCTCTCACACCGTGGCGCCTCCGCGTATTCAGGAAGCGCCGATTGCGTTTGAGTGTGTGCTGCATGAAAAGCTCGAAACCCCCAGCCGCTACGTCTTCATTGGCCGCATCCAGTGGTTGGCCGCACGCGAGGGTTTGATTGACATCGAAGCCTGGCGCGTTAACCTGCGCGACTACAAGCCGGTGGCCCGCTTTGGTGCCAGTTTTTACACCCGCACCGAAGACCGTTTTTCATTGTCGGACAAGCCAGGCGAAGCACCGTCGGTCAACACGGCCATTGATCAAATTTGACTTCCGCCTGAAGTTCAAGCCTCTGGCAAGCGTATGGGCTGACCGCCTTCCAACAGGTCGATGACTTGTTTCATGACCTGGGCACCGGTGGCCGAGTAGGGGTCAAAGTCGGGGTGCTGCAGCCTGACCATGGGGTCGTCCACCGACAGGTGGATCAGCGCCATGGACCATTGGCCAAAGCGCCGTTCGTTGATTTCTTCATAGTGCAGAAGGTCCACATTTTGGTGCCTGGCGTCGGCGCAAATGCGGCGGTACAGCGTGTTCACTTGGCTGCGTTCGCCTTCGATCACCTGAAAGAAAAAACCTTGACCTTGGCACAAGACACCGGTGATCCCCATGGCCTGGTTGTGCGCTTGGGCTTGCGACAGGATGCTGGTGGTCATGGTGGTGGTCTGCGGGCCGACTGCGCGGCTCACGTAGAGCAAGCGCACATTGATGCTGTGGCTCGGGACCCTCATCGGACGCTCCGTGCCGTGAGTCGTGTCAGGGATGTCGCATTCATGTGTTGCGGCCCAGGCGTTCGGCTTCGCGCCGCTCCAGCAGGTCGAGCATCCAGGCCACACGTTGGGGCATGGCGCGATTCGGAAAATACGACTTGTTGCCCGTTTGCTGAACGGCATCGCGGCAGCCTTGTACCAAGCCCACGATCGCCTCCAGTGGCTCTGGGGTGTGCGCGCTCACGCGGATCCAGTGGACCTGGGTCCAAGCACTGGCCAGCAGCATGAGCTTGCGTGTGGTGCTGACCACGGTGCGCTTGCTGACCGAATCCAAACCATCGCGGCGCAGTTGGTGGCCAATTTCGGCGTAAATCATGCTGGCTGCGCAAATGGCAGCGCGGCAATCGGGCGGCAAGGCCGCGATGCCGGAGTGGGCTTGTTTGTAAAGGCGGTCGGCCTCTTCCAAAAGGCGCGCCACCACACCGGCAATGGCGGGTGAGAACACGGGTTCGGCCATCCACGCTTCGGGGTTGACACCGGCTTCGACCAGCCAGCGGCGCGGCAGGTACAGGCGGCCGATGCTGGCGTCATGGCCCACGTCGCGGGCGATGTTGGTCAGTTGCATGGCCACGCCCAACTCGCAGGCGCGGGCCAGGGTGTCCATGCTCTGTGGTCCCATGATCCAGCTCATCATGGCCCCCACACTGCCCGCCACCCTGGCGCCATATGCGTGCAAGTCTTCGATGCTGTCGTAGGTGCGGCCCGCAGCGTCCCAGGCAAAGCCTTCGATGAGGGCGTCGAGCAGATGGCGCGGCAGTTTGTACTGCTGCACCAAGAGACTCAAGGCATGGTCTTCGACGTAATCCTGTGGGGTGCTCGCGTAAATCGCGTCCAAGCGCTCTTTCAGCACAGCCAGTGGCGTGTCGCCTGGCGCGGCCTCGTCCACCAGGTCATCGGCCACACGGCAAAAGGCATAGAGTGCGATCGCGGCGGTGCGCACGCGCAGCGGCAGCAAGCGGCTGGCTGCAAAAAATGTTTTCGATCCACCTTGCATCATGGCCACGCAGGCTTGCAGGTCGTGCGAATCGAAGTCGAGTTCTTGCAGAACCACGGGTGCCATGGGCTGGTTGGCTGCAGGCGTGGCCACGGCGCTCAAGTGGCTGGGCTGGTTGGTCACGCGTTCAGGCATTGACATGGGGGACCACCGTTTCAAGGGCTTTGGCAGACATCAACACGCCGGGTACACCCGCGCCGGGGTGGGTGCTGGCCCCCACCACAAACAAGCCCGGCACGTCCTCGCTGCGGTTGTGGGGACGAAACCAAGCGCTTTGCAGCAGCAGCGGCTCCAGGCCAAAGCCTGCGCCTTTGTAAGACCACAAGTTGTCATGAAAATCCTGCGGCGTGCTGACCTTGCTGGTCACAATGCAATCGCGCAACCCCGGCAGCACGCTGGCCTCAAGGCTTTCGGCAATGGCGGCACGATAGGTCTCGGCAAAGGCAGGCCAGTCGGTGCCACTGTCCAGGTGCGGAACGGGCGAGAGTACGTAAAAGGTGTCGCAGCCATCGGGTGCCAGCGAAGGGTCGGTAGCCGTGGGCCGGTGCAAATACAGGCTGAAGTCCTCGGCCAATTTGTGCTTCTTGAAGATGTCTTGCAGCAAACCTTTGTAGCGCGGACCCAGCACCATCATGTGGTGCGGCACGTCTTTGTATTGTTTGGAGGTGCCGAAGTACCAGACAAACAGGCCCATGGAGTATTTACCTTGAGCAATTTTGCGGTCGGTCCAAACGCGGCGGTGCTCGGGTGCCACCAGGTTTTTGTAGGTCCAAGCGGTGTCGCCGTTGCTCACCACGATGTCGGCGGGCACGAACTCGCCGCTTTGCAGTTCGACGCCGCAGGCGCGACCGTTTGCAATGCGGATTTGCGTGACGGGGGCGTTGCAGCGCACCGGCACGCCGCGCTCTTGCAGCAGGCCCACCAGGCCCTTGACGATGGCGCCGGTGCCACCCATGGCCGAGTGCACACCCCAGGTGCGCTCCAGCGAATTGATGAGGGCGTAAGCACAGGTCACGGCAAAGGGGTTGCCACCGATCAAAAGTGGGTGAAAGCTCATCACGATGCGCAGCTTGTCGTTGCGCATGTGTTTGGCCACCAGGCTGTACAGGCTGCGCCAGGCGCCCATGCGCAAGAAGTCGGGGATGGCGGCCACAAGATCGCTGACCTTGTCAAAGGCCATGTCGCCCATGCCCTCAAACCCCAAAGTCTTGCAGCGCTCGGCTTCTTCCAAAAAGCGCTCGTACCCGGGCAGGTCATCTGGCTCAAAGCGCGCCACTTCGGCGCGCATGTGTTCGGGGTCACCGTTGTAATCGAACCAGGTGCCGTCGGCAAAACGCACACGGTAAAACGGGTCCATGGCCACCAGCTTCACATCTTCTGAAAAGCTTTTGCCGCACAGTGCCCAGAGCTCTTCAAGCAAAAAGGGTGCGGTGATGATGGTGGGGCCCGCATCGAAGGTGAAGCCATCCTGGTGATGCACATAGGCACGGCCTCCGGGGGCATCGAGTTTTTCAAAGACCTTGACCTCGTAGCCTTTGACGCTCAGGCGGATGGCTGCAGCCAACCCACCAAAGCCGCTGCCAATCACCACCGCCACTGGGCGCTGATGGGCTGGTGCCTGTGTCGTGGGTTCGGGGCGCTTGGGACTAGCCGGGATGCCAAAACCCTCGGAGCGGTAAGCATGGGTGGTGGTGTTCATGGTGGCCTTCAAGGGGGTGTGGTCAAAGCCGGTTTGTTGGTCTGGCCCATGGCCCAACCCCACAGCCGCTCCAGTGGCCAAGGAAAAATCATGATGACGTGTTCAACGATGGCCAGCCCGAGCAAAGTGGCCAGCATGACCCAGCCGGTGGTGATGGCCACAGCGCCTTGTTGCGCCAGCCAAACCAACCAAAACCAGGTGCCCATGGCCACACTCATGGACAGCACAAACCACAGCGACATGCCGGTGGTGGTGCGGAAATAACTGGCCAGGTACTTGAGGTGATCGGGCAGGTATTGCGCGCCGTTTTGCGGCACGCCAAAAAACAAATTCAGTTTGGCCGACAGGCGCATGCACCACAGCAGCGCAAAGGTGCAAATGGCCACATGGCTGGCTTGCCCCTCTTGCATCCACCACAAAATGGCAAAGTTAACGAGCAGAGCGAGCTCGTGGTACAGCATGACCTGCACCGACTGCACAAAGCGTGGCCAACCCGTGACGCCCGCGTCCAGCGGGGTTTTGCGCGGGCCGGTGATCCAGCCCGTGAGGAATGCCAGCTCGTGCCAGCCCCACATGACGATCACGCTGCCAAAGGCCAGGTAGGCGTTGTACACGCTGACCTCTTGCATGCTGTGGGCCACGCCCCAAAAACTCAAAGCCAAAAGCACCGTCCAGCCCGCCAGGCTGAAACGGAAGCTGCGCACAGGCAGCCGGTCGAGCCACAAAATCACACCCGTGCCGAGCCACCAGCACAGGGCCGTGAAAACGCAAGCCCAAACGACTTCAGTCACCATGCCGGTTCCATGCGGACCTGGGGCGACAGGTCTTGCTCAATCACGGGCATGAAGTACAGGTGGGCAAAGGTGGCCGCCGCTTTGACAGCGCACACGCCTTGCTGCAGCTTGCCTACCACACCGCCACGCGCCTTGGCTTTTTCCATGGCTTGCGAAATCGCAAACAGGCGCTCCAGGCCTCGGCGGAAGTCGGGGTGGTCGGTGTCCAGCGCCAATGGGAAGACCTGCTTGGTGATCTCGGTGGTGATGCGGAACACCTGGTAGTCGTATTCACTGGAGTCGAGACCCATGGCCTCGTGCAGCATGGGGCGTGTGTGGTCACGCACGTACATGGTGGCATATACGGCCAATAAGAAGAAACGGATCCACAGCTTGTTGCCACCGCTCAGCAGCTTGGGGTTGGCGCGCATGATCAGGGCAAACGATTCGCCGTGGCGGAACTCGTCGTTGCACCACAACTCGAACCAGCGGAAGATGGGGTGGAAACGTTTTTCGGGGTGCTTTTCGAGTTGGCGGAAGATGGTGATGTAGCGCGCGTAGCCGATTTTCTCGGACAGGTAGGTCGCGTAGTAAATGTATTTGGGCTTGAAGAAAGTGTATTTCTTGGTGCGCTTCAAGTTGCCCAGGTCGATGCCCAGATTGAAGTCGCGCAGCGACAGGTTGATGAAGCCCGCATGGCGCGATTCATCGCGAGCAAGATACGTCATCAGCTGCTTGATGTCGGGGTTGGTGACGTTTTTGCGGATCTCGTTGTAGAGCACGCAACCAGAAAATTCCGACGTGAGTGAACTGACCAGAAAGTCCATGAATTCCTGGCGCATTTCCGGCGACAGGCTGGCCATGCCTGCAGCCACTTCGCCGGCAAAGGCTTCGTCACGCTGGAAGTGGTCGTGGTTGTTGTCGCCCTCGTACTCGGCCATCATTTTGTCCCATTCGGCGCGCACCGGCTCGATGTTGATGCGGTCCATGGCCGCAAAGTCGGTGGTGTAAAAACGCGGGCTGATCATGTCGTCGTGCACGGCCTTTTTGTTGGCATCTTCAGCGGTTTCGATGGTGTGGACGGCATTGGCGGTCATGGGTTTCTCCGGTGCGGGATGTTTCAATTTCAGGGGGCTTTTTGGCCAGCCAGTCGCAGGCTGGCAAACACGGCGGCGTTGCTGGGGCCAAACGATTCAAGGTCAATGCGTTGCCCTGTGCTGGGGTCTTGCAGGGTCATGCGGCCATCGGTGCGGCCGATCAACAAAAAGGGTGCTTCTTTGCCCATGTTTTCACGCTGGCGTTCGCGCGCCAAGGCCCGAAGGGTGCTGCGCAAAAAACCTTGTTCACCCGAGAACTGGGCCACCTGCTGGCCCGTGCGGACGTCGAGTACGGCGATGTCGCCGCTGGGCATATCGCGAAACTGCAGGTCGCGTTGCCACTGCACGGCGGCATCGGGCGTGCGCGGGTCCAGACCCGACCAGCGGGCCAGGCCTACGGCGATCAGCATCGACAGCAGCATCACGCCGATCCAGGCCATGGGTCGGTTCAGGCTGTGAACCTGCCAGCCGTGCTTGGGTAAGGTGTTCATGCCAACATGCCCTGGTTGGGTGTGTGGCCGGATTCGGAGGCAGGCGCATCACCCAGGTGCAAGCTTTGACCGGCACGTTCGGCGCGCCACAGGGCCAGGAGTTGCTCGCCCACTTGGACGCTGTTGGGAACGCAGCGCAGGGTGGGTTGCGGTTGTGTGATGTGCCATGCGCGCTGGTGAGGCCACAGGTGGGCCCAGCCAATGCGGTCTTCAGGGTGCAAAGCCAGCGCGATGTCGCCTGTGCCTGCGCCTTGAGTCTTCAGAGAAGCGCCCGCGATGCGTTTGAACGGCAGGTTGAAGGTCAGCGTGAGCACGATGCCAATCCGCATGACCACGCGCTTGTTGGTCAGGGTGTAGAGCGTGCTGCGCGCAGAAAACCACGCCGTGCCCAAAAGCAAGCCCAAAGCCAAGGCATACAAACTGCCCGCCACCACCAAGGGTTTCCAATCCATCTGGCCCTCAGGGGCTGTCAGGTTGATGACTTGCACCGCCAACATCAGCGCAAAGTACAGCGCAATTTTGCGCACATGAAACGCGTGGATGGCCATACGTTTCCAGTCGGGTGCGCCCTGCCAGACCACGCGCTCGCCCTTGGGCAGGGCGCTGGGCAGGCCGGGGGCGGCTTCCCACTCGTGTTCGTGGGTGGCTTTCATATGATGGGTTCCTGACGATCAGGGGTCGCATACAAGGTGCCTGCACCGAAGTAAGCCGTGATTTTTTCTTCTTCGAGCAGGGTGATCTGGTCTTTGGATTTGGTTTGTGGCACGTTGGCAAACTGGTGTGCCAAGATGGCGCTCACATGTGAGCCATCCTTTTTGATGCGTGCAAAGGTCATCGGCAGCAAGACACGCTTGTCGGAGTTGACCAGCTGGACTTCGGCGTAGCGAAACAGCATTTCCATGCGGTCAACCCACAAATCGACCACGGTGCCGGCGATGACTTTGTCGGCACCCCAAACTGGCAGACCGCGTGGGTCCACGTCTTGTTTGGCCACTGAATGGTCGGTGGCGATGCGCATGGGCACGATCTTGGGATGGCCGTGTTCCATGTCGGGCACGTCGGCGCGCATGGCCCAGGCGCCAGGACCGACACCTGCCAACAAGGGGTCACCCACGGGCTCCAGGGGGGCGCCGTTCCAGCCGTGCATGGGTTTGGCGCTGTATTCACCGTCGGGTCGGTTCAAGTCGGGCGACAGGTAGGTGTGACCGTCTTCGGTTTTGTAGGTCACCGGTTCTGGCACGGGCGGCCAGCCTTCGATCTTGGGGCCGTTTTCACGACCCGAATCCATGGGGTAGCCCTCGCGGTGGCTTTCGCGCACGAGGTAGTAAATCAGCCCGGCAAAAAATGCCCAGAACATGTACAACACGATTTGGGCCACATCGATGTACTGTGTGATTGCGCCTGTTTCCATGGCTGTTCTCCTTCAAAAAATCTGTGCGTCAGCCTGGCAG
>JBIKKE010000212.1:0-5069 GCA_044360575.1 Limnohabitans sp.
GCAAGGTCCAAGAAATGCTGCTTTCGCAAGGTGCCCCTGATGTGATGCGCTGGCGGCATGTGAACCACATGTCCCCTGCCGGCAACGAAGTCGCCCTGCAATATGTAGTGCTGCCCTTAGGCGGCGGCAAATTGTTGGCCATGGGCCGCGACCTCGAAAGCCTGGCCGAGCTGCAGCGGCGTCTGGTCGAAACCCAGCAGTCCATGGAGCGCGATTATTTGCGCTTGCGCCACATCGAAGCGCGCTACCGGGTGTTGTTTGACACCTCGTCCGAGGCGGTCTTGATGGTGGATGCCACCACCCAGCGCGTGCTCGAGGCCAATGTGGGCGCACAGGCCTTGCTCAAAGACGCTGGCAAGCGCCTGGTGGGTCGCGATGTGCGCGAATGTTTTGAGGGCGACAGCCAGGGCGAAGTGCAATCCCTGTTGCGCATGGCCTTGGCCACCGGCCGCATCGAGATGTGCTCGGCCCGTGTGGCGGGTTTGCCGTCGGCTTGGACGGTCTCGGCCACGGTGTTCCGGCAAGAGGGCGGGGCGCAATTTTTGGTCCGCTTGGTGACCCGTGAGGCGACCGTTTCTTTGCATCAAGACCCGGGCTCATCGGCTGCCCTGAGCGAGGCCATGGAGCGCTTCCCGGATGGCTGGTTACTGACCGACACTTCGGGCGTGATCAAAAGTGTCAACGAAGAAGGCATGGCTTTGCTGGGGCTCACGGCTTCGTCACAGGTGGTGGGCCAAAGCCTTGAGCGCTGGTTGTTGCGTGGGGCGGTCGACTGGGGTGTGCTCAACACCAGTTTGCGCCAGCAACTGCCGGTGCGCAATTTCGCCACCGAGGTGCGTACCCTGTCGGGGATGACCCTGCCGGTCGAGGTCTCGGCCGTGTGTTTGGCTCGCCCAGAACCCATGTTTGCTTTCTTTGTGCGCGACATGGACCGTCGCTTGCAAGGCGGTGCCTCGGTGTCGCAAAGCCAAGCGAACCCCTTTGCCGACTTGTCGCAGCTGGTGGGGCGTCGCCCGATCAAGGACATCGTGGGCGAGACAGTGGACACCATTGAGCGCATGTGCATCGAGGCGGCTTTGGAGTTGACGCACAACAACCGCGCTTCAGCAGCAGAAATGCTGGGTTTGTCACGGCAAAGTCTCTACGTCAAGTTGCGCCGCTTCGGCATGGTGGCCGAGGCTGAAGCCGACAATCCTTGAAGACTGTCAATTAAAATTGACGATAAGTGTCAATCCCGGTTGACATTTAAAAAACTCTCTTCACAATCGGGGCATGGACACCCCGCCACTGGCCCACACGCCACTTCCCCAAGCTTCTCTCGCGAGTGCCGTGCTTGCCGAGCGGGGGGCGCCCTTGAGTCGGCCTGCTTTGCGCACGGTGGCCGAATTCCTCAAACCCATCACCTGGTTCCCTCCCATGTGGGCCTTTGCCTGCGGAGTGGTGGCCTCTGGCCAAGACATCGGCGCCAACTGGGCTTTGCTGCTCTTGGGCCTGGTGCTGACCGGGCCATTGGTGTGCGCCAGCAGCCAGGCGGTGAACGACTGGTTTGACCGGCATGTGGACGCCATCAACGAACCCAACCGTCCCATCCCTTCGGGCCGCATGCCTGGACGCTGGGGTTTGGGCATTGCGATTGCCTGGACTGTTCTGTCACTGTTTTGGGCCACGCTCATGGGGCCTTGGGGCTTTGCGGCTTGCGCCTTGGCCATTGCGCTGTCTTGGGCTTACAGCGCTCCGCCCGTGCGCCTGAAAAACAACGGCTGGTGGGGCAACTCGGCCTGTGCGCTCAGTTACGAAGGTTTGGCTTGGCTGACCGGCACGGCCGTGATGCTCGGCGGGGCTTGGCCCGGTCCGCATTCTGTGGCGCTGGCCCTGCTTTACAGCGTGGGGGCGCACGGCATCATGACGCTCAACGATTTCAAGGCCATTGAGGGCGACCGTCGCATGGGAGTGGCTTCGCTGCCGGTGCAGCTGGGTGCACATGGTGCGGCACGCATGGCTTGCCTTTTCATGCTGGTACCGCAAGTGGTGGTGGCTTTGCTGTTGGCCCACTGGCAGCTGCCATGGCACGCTGCAGCCGTTTTGGCTTTGGCGGTTTTGCAGGGGCCATTGATGCTCAAATTTTTGCGCCAACCGGTGGAGCGTGCTTTGCATGTATCGGCCTTTGGCGTGCCGCTGTTCGTCAGCGGCATGATGGTCAGCGCTTGGGGCTTGCGTCAGCTTAGCCTGTTCCAACAGTCGGCGGGGGTTGCATGAGCACGGCATCGAATTCAGGCATGTTTGGCTGGCTCCAGATCGTCCGATTGGGTTTGATCCAGGCCTGTTTGGGTGCGGTGGTGGTGGTGACCACGTCCACGCTCAACCGCATCATGGTCGTCGAGTTGGCACTGCCTGCCTTGCTGCCTGGCTTTTTGGTGGCTTGGCATTACGCGGTGCAAATGGTGCGTCCGCGCATGGGTTTTGGCGCCGACAAGGGCCGCCGCAGCACGCCTTGGATGATGGGCGGCATGCTGGTGCTGGGCTTGGGCGGCGTGATGGCCGCTGCGGCCACGGTGTGGATGGCCGCCGAGCCACTTTACGGTGCATTGCTGGCCTGGTTCTCCTTCAGTTTGATTGGCCTCGGTGTCAGTGCCTGTGGCACCTCGCTGTTGACCTTGATGGCCAAGCGCGTGCCCGACGAGCGCCGTGCACCGGCCGCCACCACCGTGTGGCTGATGATGATCGTGGGCTTTGCCGTCACAGCCGGTGTGGTGGGCAGACTCATCGACCCCTACAGCCCGCAGGTCTTGTTACAGGTGTCGGCGGGCTTGAGTTTGGTCACCGCGCTCATCACGGCCTTGTGCTTGTGGGGCCTGGAAAAGCCCATGGACCCCGCCACCGAAAAGTTGCAGTCCGACAGCTTGGCCAAAGCGCGCTTGCAAAAACAAAATTTCAAAGAAGCCTTCAAAGAAGTTTGGTCTGAGCCTGCCGCACGTACTTTCACCGTGTTTGTCTTCATGTCCATGCTGGCCTACAGCGCACAAGACCTGATCTTGGAGCCCTTCGCAGGCGCTGTGCATGGCTTCACGCCAGGCCAAACCACGCAGTTGTCGGGTTGGCATCACATGGGTGTGTTGGTCGGCATGCTGGCGGTTGCCGGCGCGGGCTCGCGCTGGGTGGCTGGGCGCTTGGGCTCGGTGCAAGCCTGGATGGTGGGCGGCTGCCTGGTGTCGGCGCTGGCCACAGTGGGCTTGGTCAGTTCAGCCTTGTCGGCCGATTGGCCCTTGAAGGCCAATGTGGTGTTTTTGGGCGTGGCCAACGGCGCGTTTTCGATCGCGGCCATCGCCACCATGATGCGCTTGGCTGGCGAGGGCGGCGCTGGCCGCGAAGGCACGCGCATGGGTTTGTGGGGCGCGGCGCAAGCGGCGGCCTTTGGCTTGGGCGGTTTGCTGGGCACTGCTGCCAGCGACCTGGCCCATGCCTTGTTGGGTGAACAGCGCACGGCTTATGCGGCTGTGTTTGGCATGCAAGCGCTCATGTTTGCGGTTTCGGCTGCGGTGGCTGTACGCCTGCGTGCCGTGCCTGCGCAACGTCAGCCCTTGCGTTTTGATGGTCCCGTATTACTCAAAGGTGGGTCAAGCTCATGAACCAAACCGATTACGACTTTGTGGTGGTGGGCGGAGGGCCTTCGGGTGCCACCGCAGCACATGACCTGGTGCGCCAAGGCTGGCGTGTTTTGTTGTTGGACCGTCAAGGCCGCACCAAACCCTGCGGCGGTGCGATACCCCCACGCCTGATCAAGGACTTTGACATTCCTGACCACCTGCTGGTGGCCAAGGTGCGTTGCGCACGCATGATCTCACCGGCCGACAACAAGGTCGACATTCCGATTGACAACGGCTATGTGGGCATGGTGGACCGCGACGAGTTCGACGAGTATTTGCGCGAACGCGCAGCCCAATCGGGGGCCGTGCGCTGCCAAGCGATTTTTGACAAGCTGCAGCACGACGACAGTGGTCAGTTGTGGGTGCACTACACCCCGGTCACGGCCAAAGAGCACGCTGCTGCCGAGCACGCCCAGCCCGTCAAGGTGTCGACCCGCATGGTCGTGGGTGCCGATGGGGCGCGCTCGGAAGTTGCGCGCCAAGCCATTCCCAACGCGCACAAAACCAAATACGTGTTCGCGTACCACGAGATCATCGAGTCGCCTGTGGGCCAGCCCGGCTACGACGCGGCGCGCTGCGACGTGTATTACCAAGGCGAGGTCTCACCCGACTTTTATGGCTGGGTGTTTCCGCACGGCAAGACCATGAGCGTGGGCATGGGCAGCGCTGACAAGGGTTACTCGCTGCGCAGTGCCACGGCACGCTTGCGCGAGATTGCTGGCCTGACCCATGCACCGACTCTGCGCCGCGAAGGCGCACCCATCCCGCTCAAACCGCTGCCCCAATGGGACAACGGCCGCGATGTGGTGGTGATCGGTGACGCTGCAGGTGTTGTCGCTCCGTCGTCGGGCGAGGGCATTTACTACGCGATGGATTGCGCCCGGCGCGTCTCCCAGGCGGCGCACATGGCCCTTAAAACCGGCAACAGCGCTTGCCTGAAACAAGGCCGCAAAAGCTTCATGAAGCAACACGGTCGGGTGTTCTGGATTTTGGGTGTGATGCAGTACTTCTGGTACCAAAACGACAAACGTCGCGAAAAGTTCGTCAAAATTTGCGAAGACCGCGACGTGCAGCGCTTGACCTTTGAGTCCTACATGAACAAAGAGTTGGCGCGCAAGGACCCGATGGCCCATGTGCGCATCTTCTTGAAGGACATGGCGCATTTGCTGGGTTTGGCACGCACATGAGGCCTGAGTGAACCCGCACCCAGAACACGGCTTGCTGATGCCAATTTTGGGGCGCATGCACACAGCGTCTCTGCGTACCCTTTTCTTAGCCTTTGTGCTCAGCTACGCCACAGCGGGCATCGGCGCAGCCCTGACCGAGTTGGGGCCATGGTACTTTTCACTCAAGCACCCGCCTTGGAAACCACCCGATGCTGCCTTTGGCGTGATCTGGAGCACCATTTTTACCTTGTGCGCCATC
>JBIKKE010000232.1:0-4442 GCA_044360575.1 Limnohabitans sp.
GGGAATATCTTTGGCCGTATAGACCGCCACCACGCCGTGTTCCTTGAGGATGGCTGCACGGTCAATGCCGTCGCCAATCAACTCACCATGCGCCACGGGCGACAAAATCAGCGCGGCATACAAGGTGCCTGCATGCTCCGGGATGTCGTCGATGTAAGTGGCCGATCCCGTGACATGCAGGTGCGCCGACTCGTGAACAATGTCTTTGCCTTGCTGAACGTCAGAAGCAGGCAACAGATTTTTGATGGGGGTAGGAGCGTTCATTCAAGCCACCTCTTTCGTTTGTTCTTCAATGAATTCGAGCACCAGGTTGCGGGCGACCAAGGCGCGGTAAGCCCATGTGGCACGCAAACCATCGCGGGCAGTGAAGCTCGCAGCAATCGCGGCATCCAAGTCGGCCGACTTCACATTGGCAGGCTCACGGCCCTCCAAGACGGCTTCGAGCTTGGGCGCACGGCAAGGCGATGGGGCCAAGCCGTTGTAAGCCAGCTTCACGCCACTCAGCTTGCCGCCTTGCAGCGTGTAGCTGATGGCGGCGCAGGTGGCCGAAATGTCTTGCTCAAAACGCTTGCTCACCTTGTGGGCGCGGAACACCTGGCCAGCCACGGGCTTGGGCAATTCCACGGCCTCGATGAACTCGCCGGGCTCCATCACGTTTTTCTTCATGCCGGTGTAGAAGTTGTCCAGCAGCACTTTGCGGGTCTTGTCGCCCCGGCGCAGCACCAGGCTGGCGCCCAGTGCCATCAGGCAAGGCATGGTGTCGCCAATCGGCGAGCCGTTGGCAATGTTGCCCGCCAGCGTGGCTGTCGACCGGATGGGGGGCGAACCAAAGCGGCGCAGCACTTCGGTGAAATCGGGGTAAGCCTGGGCCACCAATGTTTCGACTTGTGTCAGCGACACGGCCGCACCAATGCGCCAGGCGCTGGCGGTCTCGGTCACTTGGCGCAGTTCTTTGACGTTGCCCAGATACATGATGTGGTCGGGGCGTGAGAACTGCTTGTTCACCTGCAGGCCAATTTCGGTACTGCCCGCCAACAAGGTGGTGGTGGGGTTCTTGACGAGATAGTCGGCCACTTCGGCGATGGTGGCAGGGGACACGAATTCATTGCCCTTGCGGGTGCGCACCACGGGCTGCACGATGATGTCGCCGTCCAGGCTCAGGGTGGGCACGCTGGCGCGCTTGATTTCTTTGAGCAGTGGCACATCGGCGCTGTCGTCGAGCTTGAGCGCATCGGGCTTGGCGCAGGCTTTGGTGGCCGAATCGATGATCGGCTTGTAGCCAGTGCAGCGGCACAGGTTGCCACTCAGCGAATCGGTGATCTGCTGGCGGTTTGGGGCTGGCAACACCTGCACCAGGTTCACCAAGCTCATCACGATGCCGGGTGTGCAAAAGCCGCACTGCGAGCCGTGACACTTGATCATTTCTTCCTGCACCGGGTGCAGCGTACCGTCGGCTTTTTTCAGGCTCTCGACGGTTTTAACCGATTTGCCGTCCAGCGAAGGCAGCAACTGGATGCAAGAGTTAGTGGCCACATAGTCCACCCCCGTGCCTGCGGCGTTGAGTTCGCCCACCATGACCACACAAGCGCCGCAATCGCCTTCTGCGCAGCCCTCTTTGGTGCCGGTGCGGTGCATTTGCTCGCGCAAATAATCCAGAACGGTGGTGGTGCGGCGCTCGCCTTGGGCTTCGACGATGCGGCCGTCGAGCACAAAGCGCACGGTGTTGGTGACTTGGGTCATGGTTTCGGGGGGGGAAGGGTAAAAGAACAGTATGTCTTGATTTTAGTGAGTTGGCCCCAAGATGCACAGCCCGTCAGGCGTTGAACAAAAAAATAGATCGGTGCTTCAATTCACGGGCCTGAACTCACAATTTGCCTACACTGTCCATATGCAACCCAAAGACTACACCCCTTGGTATGTCTCACCCAAGAGCAAATGCCAACTTTCGGACTTTGACACCGTGCCTCCCGCCGAAGGGCAACTCTCTGGCGACGAATTGGATGAGCACTTGGCAGACATGGGCGAAAAGCTCGACAAACTGCAAAGCACCCTGCATGCAGCCAAGACCCGAGGCTTGTTGGTCGTTTTTCAGGGCATGGACACATCGGGCAAGGACGGCGTGATCCGCAGCGTTTTCACCCACGTCAGCCCCTTGGGCGTGCGGGCAGAAGCCTTTGGCGTGCCTACCGATCTGGAAAGCCGCCATGACTTTTTATGGCGCATCCATGCCAAAGCGCCTGCGCGGGGCGAAATGGTGATTTTCAACCGCAGCCACTACGAAGATGTGCTGGTCACCCGTGTGCGGGGCCTGATTGACGAGAAAACCTGCCAACAAAGGTACGACAACATCCTGCACTTCGAGTCTTTGCTGCACAACGCGGGCATCAGCGTTTTGAAGTGCTATTTGCACATTTCCAAATCCGAGCAAAAGAAACGCCTGCAAGCCCGAATAGACGACCCACGCAAACATTGGAAGCTGCAGCCTTCGGATTTTGACGACCGCGAGCTGTGGCCCAAATTCACCCAGGCCTACGAAGATGCACTGAGCGCCACCAGCACGCCCGAATCTCCGTGGTACGTGGTGCCCGCCGACAGCAAGCCTTACCGGGACAGTTTCGTCGCCGGCTTGATCGTGCAAACCCTGGAAAACATGAAACTGAAGCCCCCGAAGCCGAGTTTTGACCTGTCCAAAGTCAAACTTTGAAGACCTCTCTGGTCAACAGATCCGCTCTGGTCGTTTCACCGAGGTCAGCCTCCGATGGCTTTCAGGACCCGCGATAGGTCGAATAACTCCAAGGGCTGGCCAGCAGGGGCACGTGGTAATGCTGGTCTTCGTGGGCAACGCCAAAGTCCAGCGAGACGCGGTTCAAAAAATTGGGTTCAGGCAGTTCCACGCCTTTGGCCTTGAAGTAGTCGCTCACATTGAACACCAAACGGTAGGTGCCTTTGCGCAAGCTGGCGTGGTCGTAGAGCAGGCCATCGGGGTTGCGACCGTCGTGGTTGAGGATGAAGCTTTTGACCAAAGTGGCCTGATCGCCCTGCGTGGTGTACAGGGCCACCTGCATGCCCGCTGCGGGGCAGCCATGCATGGTGTCCAGAACGTGTGTGCTCAATCCCATGGTTTTGCTCGCTTGTCTTGAATGGGGTCAAAAGGATGGTTTTGGCAAGGCTTTGAATGGCCCCACAAACCGGTCGACCGAAGTGTATACAATTTTGCATTTGATGGCTATGATTTGTGCCAACAACCTATAAACCGCTGGGTGAAGCCACCCAAAGGGACTGCGAGACATGGAAATTTCTACCACGCACCACATCGTCGAATCCCTGACCCGCGCCATCGTGGAGCATCGGCTTTTGCCCGGCTCCAAGCTGGCCGAGCAAAAACTGGCAGACCATTTTGGCGTGTCGCGCACCTTGGTGCGCCAAGCGCTGTTTCAGTTGTCGCAAAACCGCCTGATCCGTCTAGAGCCCGCACGGGGCGCGTTTGTGGCAGCCCCCTCGGTCGAAGAAGCCCAGCAGGTCTTTGCCGTGCGCCGCATGCTGGAGGCCGAGATGACCCGTGCCTTTGTGCAGCAGGTCACGCCCGAACAAATCGCCTCCCTCAAAGACCACATCAAGCAAGAGCGCGAAGCCGTGACACAAGGCGACATCACGGGCCGCACCGAATTGCTGGGCGACTTCCATGTGCGCATGGCCGAGCTGATGCACAACGATGTGCTGGCGCAAGTGCTGGGCGACTTAATCTCGCGTTGCGCCCTGATCACGCTGATGTACCAGTCGCGCAACGAGGCCGAGCACTCCACCGACGAACACGTGGCCATCGTGGCTGCGCTCGAAGCGCAGGACTCTGACTTGGCCGTGCGGCTGATGCAAGAGCACCTGTTGCACGTCGAAGCCAGCCTGACTTTTGACCGCAAAGTGCCCACGCACGACATTTCCCTGGCCTTGGCCTGAACCCATCGAGCACCACCCTTGAATAAGACCATGAGCATTTACGACAGCACCCTGCCCTACCCCCGCGACCTGATTGGCTACGGCCGCCATGTGCCGCACGCCCAATGGCCCGGCGGTGCGCGCGTGGCGGTGCAGTTTGTCTTGAACTACGAAGAGGGCGGCGAAAACTCGGTACTGCACGGCGATGCAGGGTCCGAGCAGTTTTTGTCCGAAATGTTCAACCCCGCGTCCTTCCCCGAGCGGCACATCAGCATGGAAGGCATTTACGAATACGGCTCGCGTTCGGGGGTGTGGCGCATCCTGCGCGAATTTGAAAAGCGCGGCTTGCCGCTCACCGTGTTTGGCGTGGCCACTGCGCTGCAAAAGCACCCCGAGTTGACCGCCGCCTTCCAGGAACTGGGTTACGACATTGCCTGCCACGGCCTCAAATGGATTCATTACCAAAACATCGACGAAGCCACCGAGCGCGCTCACATGGCCGAGGCGAT
>JBIKKE010000213.1:0-5041 GCA_044360575.1 Limnohabitans sp.
CCGCCTACCCGTGGCTTGAGAAAACACCTGCCAGTGCAGCCTCGATCCAAGCCCACATGAACGGCTTGCGCACCTTGGGTGCGCCATACAGCGACGACGAAATCGCCAAAGCACCTGAAGAGGTGAAAGACAAGACCGAGCTGGATGCCGTCATCGCTTACCTCCAGGTGCTGGGCACCCACCGTAAATAAGGAATGGACATGGACATCAACACCATGCGCTCAGTTGTGACTTTGCTCGCTTTTTGCTGCTTTGTCGGCATCGTGGCGTGGGCCTGGGCAGGACGTAACCAGGCCAGTTTTGACGAGGCGGCGCAACTGCCGTTCCGTCAGGACGACTGAGCTGTCCTCCAACAATAAAAAATTCAAGGAATAACCATGAGTGACTTCATCAGCAATTTCTGGCACTGGTACGTGGCCGGTATCACGCTGGTCAGCATCGTCGCCTGTTTGGCTTTGCTGTGGTTCAGCGGCAAGGCCAAGGCCATGACGGCCAATGACAACACCACCGGCCATGTCTGGGACGGTGATCTGCGAGAAATGAACAACCCGCTGCCCCGTTGGTGGGTGGGCTTGTTCATCATCACCATCATATTTGCATTTGTGTACTTGGCCATGTACCCCGGTGTGGGCACATTTGCAGGCAAGTTTGGTTGGTCATCTGCAGGTCAGTACGAGGCCGAGGTGGCCAAAGGCAATGCCGATGTGGCGCCGATTTACACCAAGTTTTCGGGCATGCCGCCAGAAGAGGTGTCCAAGGATCCGCAGGCGATGGCCATCGGCGACCGACTTTTCATGAACAACTGCGCTCAGTGTCATGGCTCTGACGCACGCGGCAGTAAAGGCTTCCCCAACTTGGCCGATGTTGATTGGCTGTATGGCGGCACGCCCGATGCGATCAAAGCGACATTGGTCCAAGGCCGTGCCGGCAACATGCCGCCCATGGCCGCAGCAGTGGGCACACCCGATGATGTGCGCAATGTGGCGCATTACGTGCTTAGTTTGTCCAAGAGCCCGCATGACTCTTTGCGTGCACAGCTGGGCAAGTCTAAGTACGGTGCTTGCGCAGCCTGTCATGGCATGGACGGCAAGGGCAATCACGCCATGGGGGCACCCAACTTGACGGACGACATTTGGTTGCACGGCTGGGGTGAGAACGCCATCGTCAACATCATCAACAAGGGCAAAGTCAACGTCATGCCCGCACAAGCTGACAAGTTGACCGAAGGCCAGATCCATGTCTTGGCGTCTTATGTCTGGGGCTTGTCCAACAATGCTGTGGCCAGCGCACAAGTGAGCCCAGCCAAGTGATCTGATCCCTCTGCATCAGGCTGGGCCTGGTGCAGCATTTGAACCAAGGCCTGCGTTTTGTCCATTCCAGAAGATCGCATCTCTCGCAGCGTGATTCCGATCACCTCCGCACCCGCTGATGGCGACGTGGAGATGGTGTCGCTGTACCAGTCGCACCAAAAAATCTACCCCCGCAGTGTTCAGGGCGTTTTCGCCCAATGGCGTTGGCTGATGGTGGTGATCACGCAACTGGTTTTCTACGGCCTGCCTTGGCTGGAGTGGGGGCAGCGCCAAGCGGTGCTATTCGACCTGGGCGCTCGCCGTTTTTACATTTTCGGCTTGGTGTTGTACCCGCAGGACTTCATTTACCTGACGGCTTTGCTGGTTATCTCGGCGTTGTCGCTGTTTTTATTCACGGCAGTTGCTGGGCGGTTGTGGTGTGGCTTTGCTTGCCCGCAAACGGTCTACTCCGAAATTTTCCTGTGGATCGAGCGCCAGTTTGAAGGCGACCGATCGGCGCGCATGCGACTCGATGCCGCGCCCTTGAGCCTCAACAAGGCCTGGCGCAAAACCGGTAAACAACTGGCCTGGATCGTGTTGTCGCTCTGGACGGGTTTCAGTTTTGTCGGCTACTTCACGCCGATTCGCGAGTTGACCGCGTCCATCTTGTCGCTGGGGTTTGGCCCCTGGGAAATTTTCTGGATTCTTTTTTACAGCTTGGCCACCTATGGCAACGCGGGCTTCATGCGCGAGCAGGTGTGCAAATACATGTGCCCGTATGCGCGCTTTCAAAGCGCCATGTTCGACAAGGACACCTTGATCGTCACCTACGACGAAGCGCGTGGTGAGCCACGGGGTGCCCGCTCAAAGAAGGCAGATGCCAAAGCCTTGGGGCTGGGCGCTTGTGTGGACTGCACCTTGTGTGTGCAGGTCTGCCCGACGGGTATCGACATCCGCCAAGGCTTGCAGTACGAGTGCATTGGCTGTGGGGCCTGTGTGGACGTGTGTGACAACGTGATGGACAAGGTGGGTTACGAGCGCGGGCTGATCAAGTTCTCTACGCAAAACGCCATGGACAAGGGCTGGAGCTGGCCGCAAACCGTGCGGCGCATTTTCCGCCCGCGGGTGTTGGTCTACACCGCTGTGCTGTGGTCCATCATCATTGGCGTTGGCGTGTCTTTGTGGCTGCGCGAACCGTTCAAGGTGGACATCGTGCGCGACCGCGCCACCATGGCCCGCATCGTGGCGGGCGGCAAGATTGAAAACGTGTACCGACTGCAAATCATGAATGCCGCTGAGCAGACCTTGAGCTTCCAGTTGCAAGTCGATGGCCTGTCGGGCCTGAGCCTGGTCTCAGAGCCGCTGGTGGATGTGAATGCCACCGAGTCGCGTTGGGTGTCTGTGCGCTTGCAAGTGCCCTATGACGCTGCCCCTGCAGGTTCGCACCCGATCCATTTCCGCATCGAGTCCCGCTCGCCTGATGGCCAATTGGTTGGCCAGCTGAGCGAAAAAACCGTGTTTCTGGTCCCTCGCTGAGTGACCGCCATTTTTGAAAGACAGCCATGAACAATGTACGCAGTGTCCAATTAGGGGGTCAGCCCTGGTGGCGTTTTGGTTTGGTGTGGATGGTATTTGCTGGCCCCGCTGTGGTGGTGGTGGCCGGATTCATCACGCTCTACATTGCGATCACCAACCCGGACCCAGTGCTCACGGTGACTCCGCGGTCCGCGATGCAGGAGCGTCAAGGCATCACCCATGCACCTGCCATGCAAGGACGCAACCATGCCGCAACCGGTGAGTTGCCAAATGCTGCGGTCACACCAGCAGCATCGCCGGCAAAGCCTTGAAGTCAAGATGTTCGGGGCTTGCAGCCCGCCGGCATCTCAGTGGCAGGTGTTGTGATTGACCAAACGCTGAAGGCCATCGCTGTCCAAAATTCGGACGTGGCGTTGTTTCACCTCGACCAAGCCGTCTTCGACAAATTTTGAGAAAGTACGGCTCACGGTTTCAAGCTTCAGACCCAAGTAGCTTCCTATCTCTTCACGGGTCATGCGCAGAACCAATTCAGACTGCGAGAAACCCCGTGCATGGAGGCGTTGCACCAAGTTCAACAAAAAAGCAGCCAGGCGCTCTTCAGCGCGCATGCTGCCCAATAGCAGCATCACCCCATGCTCGCGCACGATTTCACGGCTCATGATTTTGTGCACATGGTGTTGAAGTGCAGTCACCTCGCGTGAAATTTCTTCGATCCGATCAAAAGGCATCACGCAAACCTCAGCGTCTTCCAGTGCCACGGCATCGCAAGTGTGAAGGTCGTTCACGATGCCATCCAGGCCAATGATCTCGCCCGCCATCTGAAAGCCAGTGACCTGGTCGCGTCCGTCTTCTGTGGCCAGGCAGGTTTTGAAAAATCCGGTGCGAATGGCGTACAAAGAAGTGAACTTGTCGCCGTTGGTGAACAAGGTGGTGCCCCGTTTGACTTTTCGCCGAATGGCGACCAAGTCGTCAAGTCGGTTCAGGTCATGGTCGTTCAGGCCCATGGGCATGCACAACTCTCGCAAGTTGCAGTTGGAACAGGCGACTTTGATGGCTTGTGGATTCATGGTTTTATGCAATGTAAAAAAATGAATTTGCTCTGGATCAAGTCTTGAGCTTAAGGCCAAAAATTGACGAATGTTCAGTCTGTACCCGATATGGACCGGAAATCATTGAAAACCGGTAGCTTGTTTGATTTGGGTCAATACATGGGCTTGGCCCGACAGGCAAAGTCGCATCATTCTTTGGAACACGTTTTACAAGGGGCAGATCCATGTCCGTCATTTCGCCTGAATTGTTAACACGTTTTGATGTGTCAGGCCCGCGCTACACCTCTTACCCCACGGCAGACCGATTTGTAGAGGCCTTTGGCGAGGCCGATTACATCCAGGTTTTGCAGCAACGCCAGTCCGGCCGTGTGGGTCATCAGCCGCCTTTGTCCTTGTACGTGCACATCCCGTTTTGTGAGTCGCTGTGTTACTACTGTGCTTGCAACAAAATCATCACCAAACACAAAGACCGGGCGGCCACGTACTTGCGGTATCTCACCAAAGAGGTGATCCTGCACAGCCAACATCTGGGGCAGGGTCAGCCGGTGAGCCAATTGCATCTGGGTGGGGGCACGCCCACCTTCATGAGCGACGAAGAACTGCGCCAACTCATGGCCATGTTGCGGGCGCACTTCGCCTTTGTTCCTGGTGGTGAGTATTCGGTTGAAGTCGATCCGCGCACCGTGGATGAAGGCCGTCTGGCTGTGCTGGCCGAGTTGGGTTTTAACCGCCTGAGTTTTGGCGTTCAGGACTTTGACCCTGCCGTGCAAAAAGCCGTTCACCGAATTCAGCCAGCAGAGCAAGTCTTTCAGCTGGTTGATGCTTCTCGCCGTTTGGGTTTTGAATCGGTCAATGTGGACCTGATTTACGGTTTGCCCATGCAAACAACCGCTTCTTTTGACCGTACTTTGGAACAAATCAAGAGCCTCAGGCCTGACCGCATCGCACTCTACGCTTATGCGCATTTACCGGATCGTTTCAAGCCGCAACGACGCATCCACGCGGAGGACTTGCCTTCTGGCAGCGTCAAGGTGGCCATGCTGTCGCGCTCACTTGATGCACTGACTGAGGCTGGTTACGTCTATATCGGCATGGACCACTTCGCCTTGCCCGATGATGCACTGGCAGTGGCCAAACGGCAGGGGCGTTTGCACCGAAATTTTCAGG
>JBIKKE010000292.1:0-3168 GCA_044360575.1 Limnohabitans sp.
GCCACGGCCTCGACTACTACCCCAAAGCCCTGGTCGCCCCACCCTTCACCCCGGTGCCTGGCAGCCGCTTGCTGGCCGAATCTGACGAAGCCCGGCAGGCCCTGCTGGCCGCCTTGCTGGACATTTGCCAAACCAACCACATCCCGTCGCTGCACATTTTGTTTGGCAGCCCGCACGACTTGCAAGCCTGCGAACAAGCCGGGCTGCTGCAACGCGACCAAGTGCAGTTCCATTGGCATAACCAAGGCTGGCGCGACTTCGATGACTTTTTGGCCAGCCTGACCCAAGAAAAGCGCAAAAAAATCCGGCAGGAACGTCGCAAAGTGCAGGAGGCGGGCGTGACGTTTCGCGCCGTGCGCGGCACCGACATGACGGAAGGCGATTGGGCCCTGCTGCTGCGCTGCTACCAGCAAACCTATTGGGAACACGGCAACCCGCCCTATTTGACCCCGGCATTTTTTGAGGCCATGCGCACCGACATGGCTGCCAACTGGCTGCTGTTTGTGGCTGAACATTCGGGCCAGCCTATAGGCATCAGCCTGATCGGCCTCCACCTCGACGCCCAAGGCCAGCCCGAAGTGGCCTATGGCCGCTATTGGGGCGCGCTGGCGCGGGTGGACTGCCTGCACTTTGAAGCTTGTTACTACCAGCCCATCGAATGGTGCATCCAGCATGGACTCAAGCGCTTTGAAGGCGGCGCACAAGGCGAACACAAAATGGCCCGCGCCCTGCTGCCCACCCCCACCCACAGCGCCCACTGGCTGGCGCACCCTGCGTTTTCTGAGGCTGTGGCCCGGTTTCTGGAGCGGGAAAAGGCGGGGGTGGAAAACTACCTTGAAGCGCTCAACCAGCACTCGCCCTTGAAGAAAGCCCCATAAAAAACGCCTGCACGGCGCCATCCGTGCAGGCGTTTTTGGGGGTTCAACGGCTTCCAACAGAAGCCATTGAGCCAGGCGCTCAGGGCTTGGTTTTGTTGTAAGCCGCGATGCCGTCCAGGATTTCCTTGTGAGCGGATTCTTTGCCTTCCCAGCCCAACACTTTGACCCACTTGCCTTTTTCCAGGTCTTTATAGTGCTCAAAGAAGTGGGCGATCGCGTTGCGGCGCATCGCGTTCACATCCGAGATGTCTTGCCAATGGTCGTACATTGGCAAAATTTTGCTGGTCGGAACAGCAACCACCTTGCCATCGACACCCGCCTCGTCTTCCATCATCAAAATGCCCAAGGCGCGGCAGGGCACAACCACACCGGGGTGCAAGGCGTAAGGGGTGATCACCAACACGTCCACCGGGTCTCCGTCGCCAGACAGGGTTTGGGGCACATAGCCGTAATTGGTGGGGTAGTGCATGGCCGTGGTCATAAAACGGTCCACGAACAAGGCGCCGGTTTCCTTATCCACTTCGTACTTGATCGGATCGGCGTTCATCGGTATTTCGATGATCACGTTGAAAGTCTCTGGTGCTTTGTTGCCGGGGGTCACGTTGTCGAGGGACATCTTGCGGGTCTCTTTATGAAAAGTTAAGAAAAACAGTCATCGCTAGGGATTAACCCCGATTTTACTTTCACAAGCCTTGCGCAAAACCCAGTTTGGCCTCTTTAATGAACCGTTGGCCAATCGTTCTCCGGTTTCGGTGATCGAGGAAGCAACGCCATGGAGGGGTCTCCAGTGCGTTGCCCCTCTGTTCAGCGACAACCATCGAGGAGTACAACGATGACAGGAAATTCAGCGCTCATTCTGGCGCTCGTATGTGGTTTGATTGCCGTGGCTTACGGCATTTGGGCCCGAGGGTGGATCCTTTCTCAAGATGCCGGCAATGCCCGGATGCAGGAAATTGCAGCGGCCATTCAGGCTGGCGCGGCGGCCTATCTGGCCCGGCAATACAAAACCATCGCCATCGTCGGCGTGGTGCTGGCCATCCTGATGGGCATCTTTCTGGATGGCATCACCGCCATCGGTTTCGTGATCGGCGCGGTGCTTTCTGGTGCGTGCGGCTTCATCGGCATGAATGTGTCGGTCAAAGCCAACGTGCGCACGGCTCAGGCCGCCACCAAAGGTATAGGCCCGGCGCTGGATGTAGCGTTTCGGGGTGGTGCCATCACCGGCATGCTGGTGGTGGGCTTGGGTTTGTTGGGTGTGTCCGGTTTTTACTGGTTTTTGGTGGGCAACGGCAACCTGACACCCGACAAGAACCTGGCCAATTTGCTCAACCCCCTGATCGGTTTTGCCTTCGGCTCCTCGCTGATCTCAATTTTTGCCCGACTGGGCGGAGGCATTTTCACCAAGGGCGCTGACGTGGGCGCCGACCTGGTGGGCAAAGTGGAAGCAGGCATTCCCGAGGACGATCCACGCAACCCCGCCGTGATCGCCGACAACGTGGGCGACAACGTGGGCGACTGCGCCGGCATGGCCGCCGACCTGTTCGAGACGTATGCCGTGACCCTGATCGCGACCATGGTGCTGGGGGCCTTGCTGATTTCGGCGGCTCCCGGTCAGGCCGTGCTGTACCCGCTGGCCTTGGGCGCGGTATCGATCATCGCCTCCATCATTGGTTGTTTCTTCGTCAAGGCTTCTCCGGGCATGACCAATGTGATGCCTGCGCTCTACAAAGGCTTGGCCATCTCGGGCGTGCTGTCCTTGATCGCCTTTTACTTTGTCACCATCTGGTTGATGCCTGACAACGCCCTGGGCGCTGCGGGCAGCCAAATGAAACTTTTTGGCGCCTGCGCCGTGGGCCTGGTGCTCACAGCCGCCTTGGTCTGGATTACCGAGTTCTACACCGGCACGCAATACGCCCCGGTGCAGCACATCGCGCAAGCCTCGACCACCGGCCACGGCACCAACATCATTGCCGGTTTGGGCGTGTCCATGCGTTCCACCGCATGGCCGGTGATGTTCGTCTGTCTGGCCATCTGGACGGCTTATGCGCTGGGCGGCTTGTACGGCATCGCCGTGGCGGCTACCTCCATGTTGAGCATGGCGGGCATCGTGGTAGCGCTGGACGCTTATGGCCCCATCACCGACAACGCGGGCGGCATTGCCGAAATGGCCGAAATGCCCAGCAGTGTGCGTGACGTCACCGACCCGCTGGATGCCGTGGGCAACACCACCAAGGCCGTGACCAAGGGTTACGCCATTGGCTCGGCAGGCCTGGCCTCGCTGGTGCTGTTT
>JBIKKE010000215.1:0-4943 GCA_044360575.1 Limnohabitans sp.
CCACCAGCCCACTGCCGCCCTCGAAGGTCAGGCGACCATGGGTGTCGCGCCCCTGCGCTGCCAGCATCCAGGCGGTGCCGATGTTGGGATGGCCGGCAAAGCCGATTTCGGCCGATGGCGTGAAGATCCGGACCTTGGCGGTGTGGCGAGGGTCATCGGGCGGCAGCACGAAGGTCGTCTCGCTCAGGTTGAACTCGCCGGCCAGGGCCTGCATCGTCGCAGTGTCCAGGCCGCGGGCGTCGGCAATGACAGCCAGCGGGTTGCCGCCGAAACGGCGATCGGTGAACACGTCCAGGGTGACAAACTCATAGGACTTGCCCATCACACGGCTCCCCGGCGCTGGTCCGTGCTCAGCATCGCAGATGCACGCGTAATGGCCCGCTGCAGCATCTCGGCAACCTGGTCGGCATCGCTGCGCGTCAGCATGAGTGGCGGCGATATGCCCACGATGTCGTTCACGGGCAGCGGCCTGGCGAGCAGGCCTTCTTCCATGGCAAAGGCGGCCACTTGGGCCGAAAATTTCAGCGAGGCATCAAGCCTCCGGCGAGGTGGGCCCTCGGCCACAAACTCCACGGCTTGCAGCAGGCCGGCACCGCGCACGTCGCCCACCAGCGGGTTGGCAGCCAGGCGCTCGCGCAACTGTTGAAGCAGGTAGGCACCCACCTCAGCGGCGTTCGCGCAAAGCCCTTCTTCCTCGATGATTTGGATGTTCGCCAGGGCGGCGGCGGCGCCCAGCGGGTGTGCCGAGTAGGTGTAGCCGTGCGCAAAAAAGCCGTGCGTCCGTGCGCCATCCTGTAGTGCTTGCCAGACCTTGGGGCCGACCATCGCGGCCGACAGCGGGGCATAACCGCTGCTCAAGCCCTTGGCCAGGGTGATCAGGTCGGCGTCGATGCCATAGCCGTCCACGGCCAGCATGTGCCCCACGCGCCCGAAAGCGGTGATCACCTCGTCAGCGATCAGAAGCACGTCGTACTTGCGAAGCACGGCCTGGATCGCTTCCCAGTAGCCAGGCGGGGGCGGCAGGATGCCGCCAGAGCCGACGACAGGCTCAGCGATGAATGCGCCCACAGTGTCGGGGCCTTCCTCCAGGATGAGCCGTTCCAGTTCATCTGCGCAGCGTTGAGAGAAGGCGCGCGGATCGGTTTCCGGTGCCCAGAAGACATCGGGCGCGAGGGTGTGCTTCACCAGTGCGAAAGGAAGGTCGAAGCCGCTGTGGTAATTAGGGAGCCCAGTCAGGCTCGCTGTCATCGTGGTGGCGCCGTGGTACCCGCGCTGGCGCGCAATGATCTTTTTCTTTTGGGGCTTGCCGATGATGTTGTGGTAGTACCAGACCAGCTTGATCTGCGTCTCGTTGGCGTCCGAACCCGAAAGGCCAAAGAAGACGCGCTTCATGCGTCCGCCTGTGAGTGCGATCAGCTTCTCAGCCAGCAGGATGGCCTTCGGGTGCGAGGCGCCCGCGAAGATGTGGTAGTAGGGCAACTCGCTCGCCTGCTCTGCAATGGCGTCGACGATGGCTTGTCGGCCATAGCCCACATTCACGCAGTACATGCCGGACATGCCGTCGATGACTGAACGTCCGTGGGCGTCGGTGACGCGAATGCCCGATGCACTTTGCACGATGCGCTGCCCCGGAACCCTACCGGCGGCAAAGTCGTCGGCACGGGTGAAGGGGTGCAGCAAGGAATCGCGATCGCGCTGCTCCATTGAAGAGTTGATCGGGTGGCTGTCATTGACCATAGTGGGCTCCTGGGAAAATTTTCTATTTTGGAAATATAGCGTCAAACAACATCGCTTGTCTACGCTTGCCACACCCGCACATGTGCGCGGAGTACTCATTTTAGTGGTCAATTGTGTCAGAGTTTTCCATAATAGATAAAGTATTGACATCTTAGAAAGTTTTCGCTGATACTGGACTTTTCTTAGAAAGGATGGAACCCATGACCCACTTTGCTCCCCTGAATCGTCTCTCGCCAGTGGCGCTCGCCATCGCCATGCTGGCCCCCTGGTCGGCGCATGCCCAACAAAGTGAACCGGCGCAAACCGGGTCAGGCAGTGGGCAAGCGGCATCGGCCGCCACCAGCTTAGAGAGGGTCGAAGTCACGGCGTTGAAAACACGCCAAAGCCTGCAAGATGTGCCTGCATCCGTCACTGCGCTGACGGCCGACGACTTGGCTCGCTCAGGCATCGTGAACTCGGCCGATCTCCAGCAGAAGGTGCCAGGCCTGAGCTTGTCCTCCGGTGGTCGCGAGACGAACCTGTCTATTCGGGGCGTGTCCAACAACGTGCGCAGCATCGGCGCCGACCCGTCCAATGCCGTGCACCTGGACGGTATCTACCTGCCGCGATCCAGCATGGTGCTGACCGAGCTGTTCGACCTGCAGCGTGTCGAGGTGCTGAAAGGCCCAGAGGGAACCTTGTATGGCCGAAATGCCACGGGTGGCGCCATCAACGTCGTGACGCGCGCGCCCACCGCAAAGCCCGGTGCGGAAGGGTTTTTTGACACCGGCTCACTGGGTCTGCGTCGCACACAGCTGGCAGTGGGCGGCGGCACGGACGGTGTGTCCGGTCGCCTTGCGGTGGCCTCCTCAAAAGACGACGGTTACACGCGCAACCTGAGCACGGGCACGGGTCTGGACAAAAACGACTTCAAGGCTTTCCGCGGTAAGTTGCGTTTTGCGCTGGGCGACAAGGGTGATCTCACCTTGCTGGCTCAGGCGTCCGAGGACAAGGGCACGATCGGCTACGGTGTGTCCACTGACCCCTCAATAACCGGGCCGTTGTACCCGTATTCGGTCGGGGATCCCGACTATAAGTTGACTGCGGCGAACCACCGCACCGACGCCCGCAACATCCGCCTCGATTCGCCGATCAGCAGCTCGCGCAAAACCAGTGTTTTGGGAGCTACCGTGAATTGGGACCTCGGTTCAGTCGGGCTCAAATCCATCACCGGATTCACGAGTTTTAAGAGCGGCGATCAGAACGATGTCGACTGGACGGGCGCCAAGCTGGAGACGCAGGACACCACCACCGACGTCAGTTCCACTTCGCAGGAGTTTCAGCTCTACAGCCAAGGGGATGGTCCTCTGGAATGGACAGCGGGCCTCTTTCTCTACCGTGACAAGGGTACAGAGACGCTGGACTGGCTGCTGCATGGGCCCCTCAACTGCGGCGCGCCGGGCAGCTGCGCCTTCGCACGCCAAACGGTCAAGAGCAGCGGTCGTTCAGAGGCCGTCTTCGGCCAGATGACTTATCACTTCACACCCAAGTGGTCAGGCATGCTGGGTGCGCGCTACAGCCACGACACCAAGGATGGCGATGCGACCAACCGGCGTACGGGGGCGAACTTCATCGGCGACGTCAGCTTTTCGGCTTTCACACCGAAGGCGCAACTGCAATGGAAGCCCTCGAAGGAGCTGATGACATACGCCAGCGTGTCCAAGGGCTTTAAGAGCGGCGGCTTCAACTTTGGCCGCGCCGGGATCGAGAAGTTCGAGCCCGAAAGCATTGTGTCGACCGAGGTCGGCGTGCGCAGCACCTTGATGGGCGGGGCGCTGTCGCTGAACGCCTCTGCCTTCAATTACGACTACAAGGACCTGCAGCTGCGCACGGCCGTGCTGGACGCGGTGTCGGGCAACTTCTTGGTCAACGTCAACAACGCTTCCAAAGCCAAAGTTCAGGGCCTTGAGCTGAGCGCCGATGCGGCGCTGGGTGCCGGTTTCAGAAGCGGCCTGACGGCCGCCATCATCGACAGTGAACTGCAGAACTACGTGTCCCCATCGACGAGACGCGACCTCAGCGGCATGCCCTTGCCGCTGACACCCAAGACCAGTGGCTCCGCCTGGCTGGACCACACCACCTCAGTGGCCGCAGGGCAGCTGCGCAGCCGCCTCGAGTACAACTACCGCAGCAGCGTGGTCTTCCCGTTGACGCTGGACCAGGCTAATAACAAGGGGGAAGCCTATGGACTGGTCAATGCATCGCTGCGCTGGACGGCCCCGAGGGACGCCTGGTACATGCAGGCCGGTGTGCTGAACGCCACCAACAAGCTCTACCGCACGATGCGTGCCGACTACGCTTTCGGCGGCGTGGTGGAGAGCTTTGGTGCACCGCGCACCTTCATGCTCAGGATGGGCTTTAAGTACTGATGGCCCTCAACGAACCCTGTCAGGACCAGGCAGCAGCATGACCGAACCGTTTGACAAACCGAGGGGGCTGATGGGACTCGAGTTCGCCGAGTCCGCATCACCCACCCGCGATGCACCGCATGGCATCCAGTTGGATGCGGTGCCGGTGGATGCGGAACAGGTGCGCGCGTTGCCGGGCGACCACATGCAGCGCCTGCTGCCCCCGCCGCAGACGGTGTTGATGAATGCCTATCCGGCGGGTGACCCGAGCTGGCTGCAAATTGACTCGACCTACCCCGAGCAGATGCGGCAACGTTTGGCGCTGCTGGCAACAAGGCGCAGCTGGGTGGTCGACCGGCTGGACTCGCAGGCGGTCTTGCTGGCCGAGACCGAGTTGCGTGATCGCGTCGTGCAGTGGCTCACGACACAGCATCCACGCGCGTTCAGCCAGCAAGGCGATCACGTCACTTGCCATCTGACTGGTGTGATTGTCGATGTCGGTCCGCAGGGCGCGCAGCCGATGGTTGCCGTGGCGGCACTGGCCACCGAGGATTTCCTGCTCATGCTGCCCTCAGAGGCGGACGCGCAGGGCCAGTTCACCTACCGTCTGATGAGCGGCGCACTGCTGTTTCCAAACGGCTGGTCGTTGCGCAGTTACTTCGATCGGCCTGACCCAGGTCCACAGCATGAGTCATTGCGCGCGCAGTGGGAAGAGGACCGCAAGTTGAGCCACGAACGGGCGAAGCTGGGTCGGACGACGCGGGAGATTCACCAGGGCAGCGTGCCGCAATACGAGGCTCACCTCGCAACATCGGTAGA
>JBIKKE010000024.1:0-16763 GCA_044360575.1 Limnohabitans sp.
CCAAGGCGTGAAGCTGGAGAGCACGCGCATGGGCACTTTGTATTTGCCCGCAAATTCGACCGAGCGGATTTGCAAGACCTTGGAGCCGAGCGATGCCATTTCGAGCATTTCTTCAAAGCTCACGGTATGTAGTCGGCGCGCTTCGGGTACGACGCGGGGGTCGGTGGTGTAGACACCGTCCACGTCGGTATAAATTAGGCACTCGTCGGCTTTGAGGGCTGCTGCCACGGCCACAGCCGAAGTGTCTGAGCCACCACGGCCAAGCGTGGTGATGTTGCCGTTGTCGTCCACACCTTGAAAGCCAGTGATGATGACGACCTTGCCGGCATTCAGATCGGCCATGACTTTTTGGTCATCGATCGACTGGATACGGGCTTTGGTGAAGGCGTCGTTGGTTTTGATGGCAACTTGCCAACCGGCATAACTGACCGAGGGCTGCCCTTCGGATTGCAGGGCAATGGCCAGCAGTGCTGACGAGGCCTGTTCGCCGGTGGAAGCCAGCATGTCGAGTTCGCGGCTGTAAGTGTTGTCGGGCTTGGCGGGTGCCAGCTCTTTGGCCAAACCCAAGAGGCGGTTGGTCTCGCCGCTCATGGCGCTGGGCACCACCACGATCTGGTGGCCAGCGCGCGCCCATTTGGCAACCCGCTTGGCGACGTTGCGAATGCGCTCGGTCGAGCCCATAGAAGTGCCGCCGTATTTGTGAACGATCAAAGCCATGTGTAGTGCTGAAGAAAAAATGAAACCGAGTGGACAAAGCCTAAGAACCCGTCCACCGGACCCGGAAAAACCCTAGATTGTACCCACCGGCCTGACAGTTTCTTGACCCAAGCCCAAGCCCGATGTTTCTCAGTCGGTGGTGTTTTTGAGCGGTTGGTAGGCAGTTATGTGCTGCGCCAGGCCAGGTGCTCACCGGCTCGCTCGATATAGCCCTGCCCCACTTTCAGGTGCAGCCGATGGCCTCGGGTGGTGCAGACCTCAATTTGACCCAACAACTCGTTCAATTGCGCGGTGCTGGGCGTGGTGGCATGGTGTTGTCGCAACCAATGACGCAACACCAGCGCCTGGCGAGCGCGGCTGAGCTTCTGCACCGCCAGAATGCGCGGAGGCACACCGGTCTGAAACAAGTCTTGCGCGGCCACTTCGTTCAAAACCTCTTGGGCCTGGGCTGCATGGGCTGCGCTGCGGGCAAAGGTTTCCCGAAAAGCCGGTAAGACCTCGGCCAAGGCCGGCAAAACTTGGGACCGAATGCGGTTGCGGGTGAACTTTTGATCGCTGTTACTGGGGTCTTCGATCCAAGCTTGACCCTGATTCCTCAGCCATTCGCGCAGCACACTGCCCTGCACGCTCAGCCAAGGACGATGCCAGTTCAGGCCCTGGCGCTGCCAATGGGCTGGCATGCTGGCCAAACCGGGCAAGCCCGCACCCCGCGACAAAGCAATGAGCAGTGTTTCGACTTGGTCATCGGCGTGCTGTGCCAAGACCACATCACGCACCTCGGGCCATTCGGTGTGTACGGCTTCTGAGAGCGCCTTGTAGCGGGCCTGACGAGCAGCGTCTTCTGGGCTTTGACCAGGAGCATGCCCTGCATGCACACGGCGAACGACCAGCGGTACGCCCAACTGCTCGCAAAGATGCGCGCAATGCGATTGAAAATCATCGGCGGCAGCTTGCAACCCGTGATGAATGTGAACCGCCCTCACCTGACCTGGCCAGCGCTGGGTGCAGGCCAACAACATGGCCACAGAATCGGCCCCACCACTCAGGGCCACCGCAAAAGGAAGGCCCGGACTGAACTCAGCCAAGGCCTGCTCGGGCGTTTTGGTGGTGTGGTGCGACATGTGTGAAGCCCAAAGGCTCCGCAGCTTGTTTACTTACCCGCTTTGGTATCCGTGAAACGGCCATAGCTGTTCAGACGCTCATACCGGCGATCCAGCAACTCTTTGGGCTTGAGGTCTGCCACTTGACGCCAAGCTTCGCCCAAAGCGCGTTTGAGAAAGGCCACCATTTGGTCGGTGTCACGGTGGGCGCCGCCGATAGGTTCATTGACGATTTTGTCAACCAGGCCCAAAGCCTTGAGACGGTGGGCTGTGATGCCCAACGCATCGGCTGCGACTTCGGCTTTTTCGCTGGTCTTCCATAAGATGGAGGCACAGCCTTCAGGGCTGATGACCGAGTAGACCGAGTACTGCAGCATCAAGACCTGATCGGCCACTGAAATGGCCAAAGCGCCGCCCGAGCCGCCTTCGCCAATGATGGTGGTGATGATCGGCACTTCGAGCTGGGCCATTTCGAAAATATTGCGCCCAATGGCTTCGGACTGGCCGCGTTCTTCGGCGTCGATTCCGGGGTAAGCGCCAGGCGTGTCCACGAACGTGAAGACGGGCAGTTTGAATTTTTCGGCCGTTTTAATGAGGCGCAACGCTTTGCGGTAGCCCTCGGGCTTGCTCATACCAAAGTTACGCAGCGTGCGCTCTTTGGTGTCGCGCCCTTTTTGCTGACCCAGCACCATGCAGGCTTGGCCATTGAAACGGGCCAGGCCGCCCACGATGGACAGGTCGTCAGCGAAGTGGCGATCGCCGTGCATCTCGACAAAATCGGTAAAGATGCCGTTGATGTAGTCCAATGTGTATGGACGCTCGGGGTGGCGGGAAATTTTGGTGACCTGCCAGGGGGTCAAGTCGCTGTAGATGTCTTTGGTCAGTTGCTGGCTTTTTTTGCTCAGCTGCTCGATTTCGAGGGTGATGTCCACCGCCGACTCGGTTTGCACATAGCGCAACTCTTCGATCTTGGCTTCGAGTTCGGCAACGGGTTGCTCAAAGTCGAGAAATGATTTTTTGGCCAAGTTGGACTCCTCTGTTCTAAACCGGGTGGACGCTTTGTCCAGCCCTCAATACGCCACCGGAACCGGATCCAGCGAGCGCCAAATATACCAAGTTGCCACAGTGGCATAGGGGCTCCAGGCTTGGGCCACCTCACGGGCATCGCTGCGACTGACCGGCTCACCGGAAAAGTAGTTGCGGCTGATGCCATTGATCAAACCCACATCATCGAGTGGCAACACATTGGGTCGAAGCAAATGGAAAATCAGGAACATTTCAGCCGTCCAACGGCCAATGCCCCGGATGGTCACCAATTCGTCAATGATGGCTTCGTCATCCATCTCTTGCCAGGCCTTGACGTGCACCGCGCCAGCGCTGAAGTGAACGGCCAGATCGACCAGGTACTCGACTTTGCGCACCGACAGTCCTGCAGCACGCATGTCGTCCACTTTGAGCTTGAGGACGGCAGCAGGGGTCATGCGCTTGCTCAGCAAGGCGAAACGATCCCAAACGGTTTGGGCAGCTTTGACCGATATTTGTTGGCCCACGATGGACCGAGCCAAGGTCACAAACGCATCGCCCCTTGTCTCGAGAATGGCATCGCCAAACTGAGGGATCAGTTTTTTCATGACCCGGTCTTTTTTGGCCAGGTGTGCACAGGCCTCCGCCCAATAGGCAGGCGTGACTGGCACAGCGGTGGCAACCAAAGCCGGGCTCATGGCGCCGCCTCCCATGTGGTGCCCGAAGCCGAGTCTTTCAGCACAATCCCTTGGGCCAGTAAGTCGTTGCGGATGCGGTCAGCCTCGGCAAAGTTTTTGCCCTTTTTGGCGTCGGCACGGGCTTGAATTTGTGCCTGAATGGCCGCCTCATCCAAACCGGCACCCGCCTGCAAGTAAACGGTCGGGTCGGTCTGCAGCAGGCCGAGCAAGCCCCCCAAAGCCTTGAGCAGGCCTGCGCGCTCGGCCGAACCACTGCGGTTGACCTCGCCAGCCAACTCAAACAGCACGGCCACCGCCTCGGGTGTGCCAAAGTCTTCGTCCATCGCCGCCTTGAAGCGGGCTGCCAAGGGCTCGGCCCAATCGATCTTGATATCGGCAGGTGGCACAGCTTGCAGTGCGGTGTACAGACGCTTTAAAGCGCCTTTGGCGTCGTTCAGGTGAACATCGCTGTAATTGAGCGAACTGCGGTAATGGCTGCGCACGATGAAAAAGCGCACGGTCTCAGCGTCGAATTCTTTCAGCACATCGCGGATGGTGAAAAAGTTGCCCAGGCTCTTGGACATCTTCTCGTTGTCCACATTGATGAAGCCGTTGTGCATCCAAAAGCGGGCCAGAGGCTGACCGTTGGCGCCTTCGCTTTGTGCTATTTCATTTTCGTGGTGCGGAAACTGCAAATCGGCTCCGCCACCGTGGATGTCAAAAGTCTGGCCCAGCAACTCGCAAGCCATGGCAGAGCACTCGATGTGCCAGCCAGGCCGGCCTGTGCCAAAGGGGCTGGCCCATTTCACGTCTTCAGGCTCGGTGGGCTTGGCGCTCTTCCAGAGCACAAAGTCCAGCGGGTCTTGCTTGTCCGTCTCCACGGCCACACGCTCTCCGGCATTCAATTCGTCCAGCGACTTGCCCGACAACTTGCCGTAGCCTGCAAACTTGCGGACCGAAAAGTTCACGTCGCCATTGCCAGCGCGGTAAGCCAAGCCTTTTTGCTCCAGTGTGCCAATCATGCTCAGCATTTGGGGCACGTAGTCAGTCGCGCGGGGCTCGTATTGGGGGCGCTCAATACCCAAAGCATCGGCGTCCTGGTGCAGCGCGTCGATCATGCGGTCGGTCAAGCCGCGGATGGTTTCACCGTTTTCCAAGGCGCGCTTGATGATCTTGTCGTCAATATCCGTCACGTTGCGCACATAAGTCACCTGGTAGCCACTGGCTTTGAGCCAACGTTGCACCACATCGAACGCAATCATTGAACGGGCATGGCCCAGATGGCACAGGTCGTACACGGTCATGCCGCACACGTACATGCGCACATGACCAGGCTCGGCGGTTGAAAATTCGGAGACAGCACGGCTGAGCGTGTTGAAAATGCGCAAACTCATGTTTGATAAAAAGAAGTGGCGGTAAAAATCCGCCAAGGTCGCAAACAGCTCGGGTTGGCGTCTGCGGTTCAACACCCCAACAACCAGGCGAAGCCAGCAAACTCGGAACTGAAGAGGGTTTTGGGCACCCGGAAAAAGAAAGTGCTCCGCTACAATGGCCGCTCAGTATATCCCCGTGCCTAGGCGCTTGGCGCTCTTTTGGAGTCAGGTTTTGCCTCCTTGACAATCGGGGCACTCACCCACAACTTTTTCGGGCTCGCATGCGAACTTGGCTGACCTTGATGGCTTTTTGCACCCTCTGGACTTGGAGTACCAGTGCAAGAGCGGACATCTACACAGAAGTCAACGCGCTGGTTCAAAGCGGTCAATGGCAGTCCGCACAAGCTCTGGCTGAGTCCCGTCTCAAAACCACCCCAACCGATCCCCAAATGCGGCTTTTGCTCAGTCACATCCAGACAGGATTGGGGCAAAACCAAGCGGCCATGGACACCTTGAGGGCCTTGACTTTGTCTTTTCCTGAGTTGCCCGAGCCGCATAACAACCTGGCCGCCTTGCTGGCACGCGCCGACCGGCATGAAGAAGCCTTGCAGTCATTGCAGGCAGCCGTTCGTGCCCGCCCAGATTACGCTTTGGCTCTGGAGAACATGGGCGACCTGTATTTGGCATTGGCCGCCCGAGCTTACGGACAAGCGCTCAATTTGACGCCCACCCTGCGACGCCTGCAAAACAAACAAGCGAACACCCAACAGGTTTTGAAAGCGCCTTGAATTGGCCTTGTCAAACTTGCCCGACACTCCCCGATCGTTATGACCACATTTTTGAATATTCCCCGTCTCTTGACCTGCGTGTTGTTGGCCGTTGGCCTGCTGGCGCCCGTTGCATCTTGGGCTCAAAACCCAGCACCTAACTCGGCACCGAACCCAGCACCTCTGAGCAAAGTGCGCATCACCACCTCCATGGGTGATATTGAAGCCGAGTTGTACGCCGACAAAGCGCCGAAAACCGTGGCCAATTTTGTCCAGTACGTGACCGACAAGCACTACGACGGCACGATTTTCCACCGCGTGATCCCCGGCTTCATGGTGCAAGGCGGCGGCTACGACGGTCAGTACCGAGAGAAGAAAACCCGCGCACCAGTGGCGCACGAAGGCCGACAAGCCTTGGCCGCTGGTCTGAAAAACACCACCGGCACGCTCGCCATGGCCCGCACCAACGACCCGCAATCGGCCACGGCCCAGTTTTTCATCAACGTGGTCGATAACGCCTTTTTGGACCCCAGCTTTCAAAGCTTCGGCTACACCGTTTTTGGCAAAGTCACGTCCGGCATGGACGTGCTCCAAAAAATCCGCAATACGCCCACGGGCGCAGGCGGCCCCTTCCCGACCGATGTGCCACGCACGCCGGTCGTCATTCAAACCATCACTTTGTTGAAGTAACACCATGAGCAACCCACAAGTCGAAATGCACATCACCGGCTACGGCGTCATCACCCTCGAGCTGGACGCTGAAAAAGCCCCCAAGTCGACCGAAAACTTCCTGGCCTATGTGAACAAGGGCCACTACAACAACACGATTTTTCACCGCGTGATCCCTGGCTTCATGGCCCAAGGCGGCGGCTTTGAGCCCGGCATGAACCAAAAGCCCACCGATGCCACCATCGAAAACGAAGCCAACAACGGCTTGAAAAACGACAAGTACACCGTGGCCATGGCCCGCACCTCGGCGCCCCACTCGGCCTCTTCGCAGTTCTTCATCAACGTCGCCAAAAACGACTTTTTGAACCACACAGCGCCCTCCATGCAAGGCTGGGGCTATGCCGTGTTCGGCAAAGTGGTCAAGGGCACCGAAGTGGTCGACCAGATTGAAGGCGTGAAAACCGGCAACCGCGGTGGCCACGGCGACGTGCCTAAAGAGGACGTTGTGATCGAAAAAGCCATCGCACTTTGATGGTCTGAGCCATGTCTGACCCGCGCACCACCTCGCCGATCTTCGGCCAGCTGACCGCGCCACAGGCATGGCAAACCGTGGACTTGATTTCGGACCTGCATTTGCAGGCCTCCGAGACCGCCACTTTTGAAGCCTGGCGTGACTACATGGCCAGCACCACTGCCGACGCCGTGCTGATCTTGGGCGACCTCTTCGAGGTTTGGGTCGGGGACGATGCCGTGGCGAAAGATCCATTTTTGGCATCCTGCGCCGACGTTCTCAGCCAAGCTGCTCAGAGGCTGCATGTGGCCTTCATGCCCGGAAACCGTGACTTTTTGGTGGGGTCTGTCTTTTTAGCCGGCTGTGGTGTGCATGCGCTCGTTGACCCTTGCCTGCTCGAATTCGGAACCCAGCGGATTTTGCTGAGCCATGGCGACGCGCTGTGCTTGGCGGATTTGGATTACCAAGCATTCCGCAAGCAAGTCCGAGGCGAGGATTGGCAACATGATTTTTTGGCCAAATCCCTGACCGAGCGCTTGGCTTTGGCACGCGCGATGCGTTCCCAAAGCGAGACACAAAAGCACACCCACAAGCTGTACGCGGATGCAGACGCCACAATGGCCTTGAACTGGGTGAACCTGGTGGCAGCCGACAGTCTGGTGCATGGCCACACCCACCAGCCCGCAGACCACCCACTGGGCAAGGGACTGCGGCATGTGCTGAGCGATTGGTCGCTCGACCACAAACCCCACAGGGCTCAGGTCATGCGGCTCGATCAATCAGGCGGCTTGCGCCGCCTGGACATCACGAACGCAAAAGGTTTTTGAGCGCGTTTTGCAAACGACGCGCAGTCGCCTCTTCGTGTGGCCCTGACAAGACCTGAGCCACATCCTGGGCCCATGTTTCTCTGGGGCCAGGTTGGTTGCGTTGGGTCAGCAACTGAAGTTGCAGTTCACGACGCGCGTTCAATTGATCAGCAGGTGTGGGTACTTCAGCGGCCATTTCAAGGCGCAGCAAGGCGGTAGCGGCTGGTGCCTTGGCCTCGGCGCCAACAGCTTGAACCCAAGCCTGACGAACAGGCGCTGGGACGGCTTTGCCCAATTCTTGCGAGGTCGGCAATGCATCGGCCTGACGCCCTTGCCAAGCGCCGATCAAACGGGTCAAGGTTTCGCCATGAGCTTGTGCTGCGAGTTTGCGGAGCGACATTTCTGCGCGCTCCATCGCCTCGCGTTGGGCACGGAAGGCTGCATCGCCCAAACGGGGGCCACGGTCTTCGCGGAAATCGCCACGCGGCGCACGGTCAGCAAATCGGTCACCACCGCGTGCAGGGCCTCGGTCAGCACCCGGTCGCGCTCCGCGCTCGCCAGGGCGAGCATCACGGCCGGTCGGAGCCTCGGTGCGCTTTTGTCCAGGTCGGTCGTCACCACGAACGGCAACCACGGGTTTGGCGGGCTTGACCGCCGCTGCTGGCGCAGGGGCTGGCGTCTGCTCATCGATTGCATCTGTTGTGGACAGGGCCGCATCCTCTTGGGCCCCTTCACCAGAGGCCATCTCTGCCTTGTCGGCTGGCGCCGCATCTTGGGTCGTCGAATCAGCTGTTTGATTTGACGCTGTATCAGTAACCACTGCCGCAGCTACGGGCACCACCACTGGCGCGGACTGAGCAACTTTGGCCTGCAGGGCTTGGCCGCGCAAGGCTGCGTCCAAGGCGCCCATGGCCGCGCGAATTTGGACCACATCGCCACTGGCATTGGCGGCATCCAGGGCTTTGGATGCATCGATGACAGCACGGTCATGGTCGCTGATGGGACCAGCAGCTTGAGGGCGCTCTGTGCCTTTACGCTGGAAAGCTTCGTCCAAAGGCGCACGGAAGACTTCCCACAGTTTTTGTTCTGTTTTGCGGTCTAAGGGCACAGACTGCGCCTCGACTTGCCAGCGTTGCTGGAGGGCTTTGACCGCGTCTATGCGCAAGGCAGGGGCAGCGCCCACCTCTTGGGCTTCCTGAATCAAGGCTTGGCGTCGGTCAATGCTGGCCTTTTGGGCCGCCTCAAGCCGAGCGGCTGCAGCTTTGAAAATACCTTTCCACTGGCTTTGCATTTCGCCAAATGCTTTTTCGCTCAAATGACCTGCATTGCGCCAACGATCTGCAAACTGATGCAAGGCGCGCAACTGGGCGCGCCAGTCGTCACTGTCGACATGGGCAGCCGTCCAAGCCTTGACTTCGTCCATCAGGGCGACGCGCTGTGCACGCTGATCGGCAGAGTCTTTTTTCATCTGTTCAAGCCAAGCCAGCACGGCTTTGTAAGCCTCGTTGCATGCGGCATCGAAACGCTTCCACAGGCCATGGTTGGGCAAGCCGCCTTGGTCGATTTGCTTCCAGCCGTCACGCAGTTGACGCAGCTTGTCTTGCATCTTGCGCCCACCCACGGTGGGTACCTTGTTCTCGTCGAGCAAAGCTTCGGCTTGGGTGACCAAGTCAAGACGCACTTGATCGGCCAACCAACGCTGCCAGCCCTCTGCATCGCCAGCAGCCGTGAGGGCTTTATGCAGGCGCTCATCCAAACTGGTGTCCAGATTTTTGCCGTGCGTTTTGAGTGCGGTGCGCAAAGCGACGCAAGCCTCGGGCAGCGGCACGCCTTGGTTTTCGGTGATTTGTTTTTCCAGGCTTTCCAGCTCTTGGGTGACCGTTTGGAGCGCCAACTCACGCATGGCTTGGCGCTGGGCCGGGTCGATTTTGGGTTTGGCTGGCTTGTCGGATTTGTCCGACTTTTCGGCACTGGACACACCAACGCTGGCCACGGGGCCTGCGGGGGCCTGCACCACCTCGCCGCGCTGACGGCGAATCTCGTCGGCCCACACTGGCACCGGGGGCAAATCCGCACTGGCGTCACCCAAAGCCACATTGGCCAAGGCCAAGGCAGCAGAAAAACCATCCCAAACCGCTTGCATTTGTTTGCCCGCAGCATCCAATTGGTTGGGGTACTTGAGGTCAACGCTCGGCCAAACGGCGCTGACGGTGAACGCTTGGGCCTGGGTTTGCCATTGAGCCACGTCGTTTTGCAATCCGGCATGGCCATGTTCGGCTTCGGCCATTGGCTTGGTCGACAAGACCTCAATGCGCTGTGCCAACAAGACCGCCGATTCGCGTTGCACCATGACTTGGTGTTGCAGATCTTCAACGCCTTTGACCACCTCAACCAGCTTAACTTTGAGGCTGGCTAACGGCTCGCGCGACAAGGGCGCCCCTGCTTTGGCAGCGTCCCGTTGCCAAGCCAGAGCGTCGGCCATGTTCAGGCGAGGTGCCGACAAGATCAGCTCCGCTTTTTGTGCCCAGTCGCTGGCCAAAGCCTCTTGTCCATGACTGCGCTTGATCTCGTCGATCTTTTCCTTGAGCTGTTTGGCCACCCCTTTGTCTTTGGACGACAGCTCACGGTAAACATCATTCAACAAGGCTTCGCTGGGCCCAGTTTGTAGCCACTCGCGCAAACGGGCGCTGCGATCACCAGAAGTGGTGGCTTGAAAGATCCCGGCTGTCAGAGGGTCCAGGTTGGCGAGATCGAGGGGCTTGGAGGGAGTGGTCACGGTAAATGCTTTAAAACACAAGGTATGCCGGGCTGGCATCACGCTTGGCCAGAGCGTGCGCGCTTGCACACAGTTCCAGCCATAAAGAGGCGTATTTTCGCCGTTATTTCATGCCCATTGCGTGTTGACACACTTTCCTTTGCAATCTCGGCTGTTTAGGGGCCACCCATCTTTTCGAAATACCCGCTTTGATATATAGAAGTACTTTGATATGTTATTTCAAATACCTTTATCCTTTAAAATCTTGCATCTCTCCGAGCAAGACAAATCCATACGACCGTCAAACCGGGGCCTTTGACACAAGTGATCAGCACTTGTGGTCACTGCCAATCCACCCACCCATCCGAACAGACATCGCTGAGAGCGTGGTCTTGCCTCGGCCTGAGTGGAACAATGTGACCGACAAATTGAAAAGGACTTCTTTGAACAAACGCCTCCATGAAAGCTTCGTGCGGCTCACTCGACACAGCTTCGCTCTGCTGGGCATGGCAGGCTTGGTTTTGGTCCTGGTTTTTGCCAGTCAACCCGCGTGGCGACTCAGCGCAGGGCATAACCTGATCAGCTGGTTGGATTCGAGACAAGACAACCCATTGGCAGAATCGGTGTCCACACATCCTGACCTCAGCGCAACGTCGTCGGACCCAGTCACCAAGTTGGCCTTGACCGAAGAACAACAAGCCATCACCCGTTGGCTAAGCCGCAGGTACAAGTTATCTCCAGAGCCACTGGGTGGCCTGGTCGCAGAGGCGTGGGCTGTGGGCGATCGCATCCAAGTCTCCCCCACTTTGCTGCTGGCCGTTATGGCCATTGAGTCTCGGTTCAACCCTTTTGCCTCGGGCACCCAAGGTGGCATAGGCCTGATGCAGATCGAACCCAACGCACAGCATTTGGCTTTGTTGCCTTTTGGTGGCCCCTTGGCGGCATTTGATCCTCTGACCAACCTGCGCGTGGGCGCTCGTTACCTGCAAACGCTCATCGAGCAAAGCACATCGGTCGAAGCGGCATTGCAGTTGTATGCAGCAGCCTCAGGGCAACCGAACGTTGCCGACTATGCCATCCGGGTATTGGCCAAGCAACAACAGCTTGAATCCATGACACGCAACGCCAAAGGCATTGAAGTCGCACAAAACAGCCGACTTTAGACACAAGCTTCGTCCATTTCTGGGGCCTGACTGGGCTACACTCTGAGAGTGCGCGACTGGCGATAGGAGCCTGTTTTGGATTCAAAACAGACCACTCTGACGTGGAGCGTGGCGGCCACTTTGGGCCACCCCAGAACCACTGGGAAGCGCACAGCCTGCCTGGATTGCATCATGTCCCGGCACGGTTATAAGCCGTTCGCCTGGGCAGCCCTTGTCGGTCATTTTCACAACTGACCCGCCAAGGTTCCATCATTTGAAGGACTGCCATGTACAACCGCAACACATTGATTGAACAAACCGATCCCGAGCTGTTCTCTGCCATCGAGGCCGAAAACGCCCGACAAGAACACCACATTGAGCTGATTGCCAGCGAGAACTACGCTTCCCCAGCTGTCATGGCCGCCCAAGGTAGCCAATTGACCAACAAGTACGCCGAAGGCTACCCCGGCAAGCGTTATTACGGTGGCTGTGAAAACGTCGACGTGGCCGAACAGCTGGCCATCGACCGCGTCAAACAAATTTACGGCGCAGAAGCCGCCAACGTGCAGCCGCATTGCGGCGCATCGGCCAACGAGGCTGTGTTCTTGGCGTTCTTGAAGCCGGGCGACACCATTTTGGGCATGAGCCTGGCCGAAGGCGGTCACCTGACCCACGGCATGCCGCTGAACATGTCCGGCAAATGGTTCAACGCCATTTCCTATGGCTTGGACGCCAATGAAGCCATCGACTATGAAGCCATGGAAGCCAAGGCCCGCGAGCACAAGCCCAAGCTCATCATCGCCGGTGCCTCTGCCTATTCGCTCCACATTGACTTTGAGCGGTTTGCAAAGATTGCCAAAGAAGTGGGCGCCATCTTTTTGGTGGACATGGCCCATTACTCGGGTTTGATCGCTGCAGGCGTCTACCCCAACCCGGTACCGCACGCTGACGTGGTGACGTCGACCACCCACAAGAGCTTGCGCGGCCCCCGCGGCGGCATCATTTTGATGAAAGCCGAGCACGAAAAAGCCATCAACAGCGCGATCTTCCCCGGCCTTCAAGGCGGCCCACTGATGCACGTCATTGCCGCCAAAGCCGTCGCCTTCAAAGAAGCCATGGCGCCTGAGTTCAAGGCCTACCAAGCCCAGGTCATCAAAAACGCTCAGATCATTGCCGAGACTTTGACCCAGCGGGGCCTGCGCATCGTGAGTGGCGGCACGCAAAGCCACGTCATGCTGGTGGACCTCCGGGCCAAAGGCATCACCGGCAAGGTGGCAGAGGCCGCTTTGGGCAACGCCCACATGACGATCAACAAGAACGCCATTCCGAATGACCCCGAAAAACCGTTCGTCACCAGCGGCGTGCGCATCGGCACCCCGGCCCTGACCACCCGTGGCTTCAAGGACGAAGAAGCACGAGCCACCGCCCACCTGATTGCTGACGTGCTGGACAACCCGCTGGACGAAGCCAATCTGGCCGCTGTGCGAGCCAAGGTGCACGCGCTGACCAGCCGCTTTCCGGTCTACGGCTGATCGAGGCACAGCATGAAATGCCCTTTCTGCGGCCACCTCGAAACCCAGGTGGTGGAGACGCGGCTGGCCGAGGACGGGGATTTCATCCGGCGACGGCGCCAATGTGGCGCCTGTGAAAAACGCTTCACGACCTACGAAAAACCGGAAGTTAGCTTTCCGGCCATCGTCAAAAAAGACGGTCGTCGCATCGATTACCAGCGCGATAAGTTGTTGGCCAGCCTGCGTTTGGCCCTGCGCAAGCGCCCAGTCAGCATCGAACAGGTGGACGGTGCGATTGAGCGCATTGAAGAAAAACTCCTCAATTTAGGCATCCGTGAAGTGGCCTCGCACCGCATCGGTGAGCTTGTGATGCGGGAGTTGAAAAAACTCGACAAAGTAGCCTATGTTCGCTTTGCCAGCGTGTACCGAAACTTCGAGGACATCGACGCCTTCAAAACCTTGGTTGACGAAGTTCAACGATGAAGACACCCCGGCCTCAAGTGCAACTTTGCACGTTGTAAGCCTCAACCCTCGGTCGGCCTAATGCGTTGACCACAACCTGCCAGCCCTGACTTGAATCGGGCCTGCAAAAGCGCCAGGTTCCGGCCATGAACGCCCCGCTGGCACTCGCACTGCGACCCTCTGCGTTGTAAGAGAAATAGTTTCTCACTGTATTGGTCACCCCCACCTGAACAGCTGATGGCACTGAGCCCCTGGCCTCCAGCAGCACCTCTTGGGAGTCCCGCAGGCCGTTGTGATTGGTATCGACAAAAACCAGCCAGCCTTGCTGCCAACGGCCAAGGGCGTCGCATTGACTCTCCGTGGCCTGCGCGCAAACGCTGACCCGCATCTGCCTTCGCAAAGCCTCTGAGCGGGCCAACACCAAGCTGTCAAAAAAAGCCTCGGCTTGTCCCTGCAACTGGTGACGTGCCTTCAACCCCGACATGGCGGGTGCGGCCAAGCTCACCAAAATGCCCAGCAAAGCCATCGCCATCAAGGCCTCCAGCAGGGTAAAACCCCGGGGCTGGGCATTGGCCCGAGGTTCGGTGGGCTCCAACAGTGAGTGCAGCATGTTGAGATGGCGAATGCAGTGAGCAAGGTTGTGAACTGTACAAGATGAATACAAAAAGCCACAATAAAGCAACCTTGAGGAGATCTACCCATGCAGCGGTTCATCCCAAAGCCATGCACATCACAGCTTGAACCCGCCAAATCAAGCGCTCTGCCCCAAAACTTTCAAGGCTGGACCCTGACCGAGATGATGGTCTGTCTGGCCTTGATCGGGGTACTGGCCGCATTGGCACTGCCGGCTTACCAAGAGCAACAGCGTCTGGCTCGCCGCAGCGACGGTCAAGCGGCCTTGTTGCAGTTGCAAACCGACCAAGCACGGTGGCGGAGCATGCATGAAAGCCATGCCGAAAGCCTGGCGGCAATGGGTTGGTCCAGCGACCTTTCTCCCCTTGGACATTACCGGATTCGCTTGGTCGAGAGCACGGCGGACGCTTACACCGCGCAGGCTATTGCGGTCGGTGCGCAAGCGGCAGACCACCCATGCACGCCCTTGCAATTGCGTTGGCAAGGCACTGCACACGTCGTGTTGGGCGCAGGCGCATCTCCAGACAGCGACGTGTCGCGCTGCTGGCGACGTTGAAACCTATGCCAGCGCAAGCCGAAAAGGGAGAAACCTTGTTGGGCCTGATGGTGGGCTTATCTGTTGGTTTGGTCGTTCTGGCTGCTGGCAGCGCCCTCATGGCCCATCATTTGCGTGCCCACCGAATGGTGTTGCAAGACAGCCATCTGAACCACGAATTGCGCGTTGCAGCAGACTGGATGGGCCGCGAACTGCGTAAGGCCCAATACACAGCCAGCGCTTGGGCAAGCCGATCACCCGACCATTGCGATGACGACTTTTGTGATGGCTTCGAAGACTTCAGCATCGAAGGGGACTGGATTGACTTCAGCTACGACAGAAACCACAACGGTGAGCAAGACAATGACGAATGCATGGGTTTTCGGTTGTCAGGTACGTCTTTGCATGCCAAAAGATCATGCAGTACCAACGGACAATGGCAGGCGCTCACCGACGCCCAAAGTGTGCAGATCACTGAACTGATTTGGCAACTGCAATGCGAATTGCACCAAGGTTGGTTGCGCCGCAGCATTCAGATGACCCTCAGGGCCAGGTGGCCCCATGATGCTTCAAGGTTCATCACGCTGTCGAACACCGTGCACTTGCGCAATGACCTACCGGGCAGCCAACAGGCGCTGTTTTGCCCGTGAACAATCAGAGCAACGCTTCACGTCAAGATGGCGCTGTCACCTTGATGGTGGCCATCACCTTGGTCATTTTGGCCAGTCTCACCAGTTTGTACAGCGCACGCACCGTCTTGTTTGAACAATTGGCCAGCCAAAACAACGGGCAAGCAAACCAAATGCGATTGGCCGCAGCAGCCGTGTTGGCCCGCGCTCAAGGCGTTGTGGCAACCACGCCTTTGGCTGACTTGTTTGCAATTCAAGCCAGCTGCCCTTCTGGCGCGTCAAGTTTGAATTGGCAATGTGCTGCCCTGAATGCTGGGCAGCATCCAGACATGCCGCAGTTGCAATGGCAAGTGACCGCCGTGCGCGATTTGCTGATGTCCCCCCATGTCATCACCCTGCATGCAAGTGCCCGCCATGCCGGGCAAGGCAGCCAAGCTCAGGTTCGAGAAAGCCTGTTTGTGCCATCTGTGGCCCCAGCTCCTGGATTGGCTGCACCGGCAGCCGTGGTGACCCAAGGCTGCATCAGTGAAGCGATGGGGGCCCAACTGCGCATCTGTCCTTTGGTCAGCCAAGGGCAAAGCTGCAGCGGCACAGCGATTGCCCCAGCTTTACAAACTCACTTTGTGGTGGACACCAACTTGAACGGACTCATCTCCACTGCAGAAAAAAACGCCTGCTTGGCTCTGCTCCCAGCCCACTTGCCCGGCGCAGGCACCCGGACGGGTCCGAGCACAGCCCAAACACGTACTCCCTGTCATAGAAAAGCCTGGACCAGCGTGCTCGGCCCAATACAAGACGCGCAGTTGCAAGCTTGGTCCAACGCACAAGAGCGCAACGGCCTGACGTCTCAAACCACCCCGCCCCGTTCGATTTACTGGGTGGACAGCCCAGCTGATTGGCACACCAGTGTGGGCACACCCGATATTCCGGCCTTGTTGGTTTTTTCTGCACAAGCCTGCGCACAACGTTGTCCGCGCATTGGGGCTGGGGTTCGCATCGTGGGCAGCGTGCTGCTGGACTCGGGCTGCAACGACGAAAAAATGCGCGGCTGGGAAGGTGGCCAAATCGAAGGCCAGTTGGTGGTTGAGTCGGGCATTCCGGAGTGGCGCACAGGGACGGTGATCGCCATGCCACAGGGCAGAGATGCTTACATATTGAATTGGCCTGTTGGCATCGATGCCAGCCAAATCCAACGCATCAATGGCAGTTGGAGCGAAGGTTCACCATGAAAGTCCAACAAACCCCTCAACGAACAAACCTGCGGCTTGCTGGACGGCACGCAGACCAACACGGCATGGCGTTGATCGAGGCACTGATGGCCTCAGCTGTCCTGGCAATCGGTTTGATGGGAAGCCTACAACTGACGCTCAAAACGCTTCAAAAGGCTCAGGAAAACCGACAAAACATTGTGGCTCAAATGCTGGCACTTGAAGCCATGGATTGCCTGCATGCC
>JBIKKE010000027.1:0-16236 GCA_044360575.1 Limnohabitans sp.
ACGGGCAACACGGCACCGTTCATGGTCATGGACACGCTGACCTTGTCCAACGGGATTTGGTCAAACAAGATCTTCATGTCCTCAACCGAGTCGATCGCCACGCCGGCCTTGCCGACGTCGCCCGTTACACGCGGATGGTCAGAGTCGTAGCCCCGGTGCGTGGCCAAATCAAACGCGACCGACACGCCCTGCCCGCCTGCAGCCAGAGCCTTGCGGTAGAACGCGTTGGATTCTTCAGCGGTGGAAAAACCAGCGTACTGGCGGATGGTCCAAGGGCGCACCGCGTACATGGTGGCCTGTGGACCGCGCAAGAAGGGCTCAAAACCCGGCAAGGTATTGGCGTAAGGCAGGTTGGCTGTGTCTTCGGCGGTGTAGAGGGGCTTAACGATGATGCCGTCGGGCGTCTTCCAGTTCAGGGCATTCACATCGCCACCGGGGGCGGATTTGACCGCTGCTTTTTGCCAGGCTTCCAAGTTGGAAGCGTTAAATTCAAAAGATTTGGATGTCATGGCGCTGTGCTTTCGGGACAAAAGTGACTTGCTGGGATTTTGGCAGCTGATGACCGCGTACCGGCTTACAAGTACTGTGATTCATAATTATTGATGCAGAATATTCTAACCGGCTTACAATTCATCATCTGAAAAATTCAAATGCCCTTTGGGTCACGCCCGAGCACAACCCTCCGATACGCCCCATGTCCGCCCTTTCCCTCGCCCCCCGCGCCCTGTACGAAGAAGTTGCCGAACTGTTGCGGCAGAGGATTTTTGCGCGCGAACTGGAGCCGGGCAGCTGGATCGACGAATTGCGCATCGCCGAAGCGCTGGGCATCAGCCGCACCCCTTTGCGCGAAGCCCTGAAAGTGCTGGCGGCCGAAGGCCTGGTGACCATGAAGGTGCGACGGGGCGCTTATGTGACCGAGGTCAACGAGAAAGACCTGCGCGATGTGTATCACTTGCTGGCCTTGATGGAATCAGACGCGGCCCGCGTGGTGGCCCAGAACGCGAGCGAGGCAGAAATGGCCCGCATCGCCGAACTGCACCAGAGCCTGGAAGAGGCCGTGGGCAACCGCGACCGATTCTTCGAGATCAACGAAGCTTTTCACATGCTGCTGCTGGAATTGGCCGACAACCGCTGGCGCGACCAGATGGTGGCCGACCTGCGCAAGGTGATGAAACTCAACCGCCACAGCTCCTTGTTCAAGGAAGGCCGGATTGAACAATCCTTGGCCGAGCACCGCGCTATCGTGCAGGCCCTGACCCAGCGCCAGCCCGAACTTGCGGCCGAACGCATGTCGGCGCACTTCATGAACGGCCTGCAGGCGGCGCAGTAAGCGTTCAAGTTCCACCAGGCCTCAACGGCCCGTGTAGTCCGCAGAAGTTCAGCTCGCCTCTCGCATTGCTTTGCCCAAACCTTCCGCCCCCTTGGCCAGCAGGGTGTCGGCGGCATTCAGGCGATCTCGCGCCTCACGGTTCTGGCTGAGCTTGGCTTTGCCCTCGATGCGCTGGATCTCCACCTGAATGCCGACCACCGCCTTGAGCATTTGGGCAATGTATTCGGGCGGCGAATCGCCCATCTTCCAGGGGCGCGGCTCGGAAGCCTCATGTTCATGGGTCAGACGTGCCACGACGCGACGAACAAACTTTTCCTCGTCCATCACCGTCAGTCGGCCATGCACGTGCACCACTTCATAGTTCCAGGTGGGCACCTGCCTGTGGGTTTCGTGCTTGCTGGGGTACCAGTTGGGTGAGATGTAACTCTCGTTGCCGCGAAAGATCACCAGCACATCTGCGCCTTGCTGGCATTGCTGCCAGACGGGGTTGGCGCGGGCAACATGCGCCGTCAGCAGCCCATGCGCACCTTGGCTCGGGTCAAACTCAAATGGGATGTGGTTGGCATCCAAGCCGTCGGGCCCCAGCGTGACCAGGGCACCCAGCGGGTGATCCCTGATGATCGTGTGGAGATCTTGCGGATTCTGGATGAGGAAATGGGCAGGGATGTACATCGGATCGGCTCAAATGGTGAATAAGCAGAGAGCAACATTTTGCCATCGAATCTCAGTCGGTGACCACTGCACCCCGCGCCAGCGCAGCGCGGGCCAGCTGCCAGACTTCTCGCGGAGGCAAGGGCTTGAGTTTGTGGTCACTCCAAACTTGCCGCCACAAACGTCCACCGCGTTGCCCGTGGTACAGACCCAGCATGTGCCGCGCGATCGCATACCAAGGGCAGCCGTCTTCGGCAAAGGCGCGCTCCATGTAGGCCACCATGGCCTCCTCCACCGCTTCGCGGCTGGGCACTTCGTGGGCATCGCCAAAAAAAGTGGCATCCCAACTGCCCAAAAGCCAAGGGTTGTAGTACGCCTCGCGCCCGACCATCACGCCGTCGGCGTGCTGCAAATGGCTGGCAATCTCTTCGTTGGTCTTGATGCCGCCATTCACGGCAATCAGCAGTGATGGAAAATCTTTTTTAAGCTGATAGGCAAGCTCGTAACGCAACGGCGGAATTTCGCGGTTTTCTTTCGGAGACAGGCCATCGAGCCAGGCATTTCGGGCGTGCACGATGAACACCTTGCAACCGGCCTCGCTCACCGTACCCACAAAGTCGCGCACAAAGTCGTAGCTTTCGATGCGGTCAATGCCAATGCGGTGCTTCACCGTCACCGGCACGTCCACCACATCGAGCATGGCTTTCACGCCATCGGCCACGGTGCGCGGCTCGTTCATCAGGCAAGCGCCAAACGCGCCGCGCTGCACCCGGTCACTGGGGCAGCCACAGTTGAGGTTGATCTCGTCGTAACCCCACTCTTGACCCAGCTTGGCCGCGTGGGCCAAATCAGCCGCATCGCTGCCGCCCAGTTGCAGGGCCACGGGGTGTTCTTCGGCGTTTAAGCGCAGGTGCCGCTGCACATTGCCGTGGCGCAGCGCACCGGTGGTGACCATCTCGGTGTAGAGCAAGGTATGGCGGGTCAGCAGGCGGTGGAAAAAACGGCAATGGCGGTCGGTCCAGTCCATCATAGGGGCGACCGACAAGCGCCAGCGTTGGGGTTCAGGGAAATTCATGGAGTTGATTATCCTTGCCTGGCTGCGGCCTTGAAAACAAAGCTTTTCAACCCATTTCAACAAGACGTTTAATAAAAGCTGATCTTGAGCCTGACAATGACAGCTTGAGCAAGGAGAAATAGAGATGGGTGATGCAACGATGTGGTGGGTGTTGGCCGGTGTCTTGGTGGCGCTGGAGTTGGTGACCGGCACTTTTTATTTGCTGATGCTGGGCTTGGGAGCCGTGGCCGGCGCCTTGGTGGCCATGGCAGGTCTCGGCCTGAACACCCAATTGGTGACAGCAGCCATTGTGGGCGGCCTGGGGGCTGTGCTGCTGGGCCAATGGCGCAAGCGCCAAGCCACCACGCCACAAGAAGCCCAAGACCAACATCTGGACTTGGGTGCTACTGTGCAGGTCGATGGATGGGATACGCAAGGCACAGCGCAAGTCAAACACCGGGGCGCTGCTTGGACCGCTGTGCTGGCTCCAGGTCAGAGCGCCGAGCCAGGCATTTACCGCATTCAGACCATGGCGGGCAACCGCTTGGTTCTGGAAAAAATCTGAGCATAGAGCACTAATCATCGATAAGGGAGATAAATCATGGAAATCGCAGCCGTCCTCGTGATCATCGCGGTCTTGTTCATCGTTAAGACTGTCAAGGTCGTGCCACAACAAGAGGCTTGGGTGGTCGAAAGGCTGGGTAAATTCCACGCGAGTCTGGCCCCTGGCCTCAACTTCGTGGTGCCCTTTGTGGACAACGTGATCCAGAAACACAGCCTGAAAGAAATTCCACTGGATGTGCCCAGCCAGATCTGCATCACGCGCGACAACACGCAGCTGCAGGTCGACGGCATCTTGTACTTTCAAGTCACCGATCCCAAGCTGGCCAGTTACGGCTCGTCCAACTACATCGTGGCGGTGACACAACTGGCCCAAACCAGCTTGCGCAGCGTGATTGGCAAGCTGGAGCTGGACAAAACCTTTGAAGAGCGCGACATCATCAACGCCCAAGTGGTCCACGCAATCGACGAAGCGGCGCTCAACTGGGGCGTGAAAGTGCTGCGTTACGAGATCAAGGACCTGACACCGCCCAAAGAAATCTTGCTGGCTATGCAATCGCAAATCACGGCCGAACGAGAAAAGCGTGCGCTGATCGCAGCATCTGAAGGTCGCCGCCAGGAGCAGATCAACATCGCCACCGGCGAGCGTGAGGCCTTCATCGCCCGCTCTGAAGGCGAAAAACAGGCTGCCATCAACAAGGCTCAAGGCGATGCCGCCGCCATCACCGAAATGGCCAATGCAACAGCACAGGCGATTGAGCGGATTGCCCTCGCCATCCGACAGCCCGGCGGCGAACAAGCTGTGCAACTCAAGGTGGCTGAGCAAGCGGTGCAGGCCTACGCCAAGGTGGCGCAAGACGCCAAGACCACGCTGATCGTGCCGGGCAACATGAGCGAAGTGTCCGGCCTGATCGCCTCGGCCATGCAGATGGTGAGCACCGGCAAACAAGCAAGCAGCTGAACGCCGCTTTGCAGAAGCAAAAAACCCGCCAAGGCGGGTTTTTTTGGGAGTGCTGACTTGATTTGCCCAGCTTGGCGCTGCTAAGCTGAGTAAGCCAAACATTAACCCATGTGCAAACCGCCATTGACCGAGAAGTCAGCACCCGTGGCGTAACCGCCCTCTTCGCTGGCCAGCCATGCCACGATAGAAGCGATTTCGCTGGGCTTGCCCAAGCGCTTGACGGGCACGGTGGCCACGATCTTTTCCAATACGTCAGGACGGATGGCGTTGACCATGTCGGTGCCGATATAACCAGGGCTCACTGTGTTGACGGTCACGCCTTTGGTGGCCATCTCTTGGGCCAAAGCCATCGAGAAACCGTGCATGCCCGCTTTGGCGGCCGAGTAGTTGGTCTGGCCTGCCTGGCCCTTGTTGCCGTTAACCGACGAAATCTGGATGATGCGACCCCAGCCTTTTTCCACCATGTCTGGCACGACCTGCTTGGTCACGTTGAACATGGAGTTCAGATTGGTGTCGATCACCGCATCCCAGTCATCGCGCGTCATCTTCAAAAACACCCGGTCACGGGTGATACCCGCGTTGTTCACCAGAACATCAATGACACCGTGTTCTTCTTTGGCTTTGGTGAAAGCGGCAACGGTGGAGTCCCAATCGCCCACGTTGCCCACCGAGGTGTAGAAGGTAAACCCCAGCGCCTTTTGTTCGTCGATCCATTTGGTGAAGTCTCGGGTTGGACCGCAACCGGCAATGACCTTGAAACCATCTTGGTGAAGGCGCTGGCAGATCGCGGTACCGATACCGCCCATGCCACCTGTGACGTACGCTACTTTTTGACTCATGAATGTCTCCTTTTGTGTGTGATGAAAAAACGATTAAACGCGCTCGATGGCCAGGGATACGCCCATGCCACCCCCGATGCACAGGGCAGCCAAGCCCTTTTTGGCCTGGGTACGCTGCATTTCGTGCAGCAAGGTCACCAGAATGCGGCAACCGGATGCGCCGATGGGGTGACCGATGGCGATGGCCCCGCCATTGACGTTGACCTTGGCCGGATCGATGTCCAGCGCTTGGTTGACGGCGCAAGCTTGCGCAGCGAAGGCTTCATTCAGCTCGAACAGATCGACATCTTGGGCTTTCCAACCCGCACGAGCCAGAGCTTTTTGCGAAGCAGGCACTGGGCCCATGCCCATAGTGGCCGGATCGAGGCCGCTGGAGCCAAAAGCAACAATGCGCGCCAGGGGTTTGAGGCCCAGAGCGGCGGCTTTTTTGGCTGACATGACCATCACAGCAGCAGCGCCATCGTTGATGCCCGAGGCGTTGCCCGCCGTCACACTGCCAGCCTTGTCAAAAGCTGGGCGCAAACCGGCCAACACTTCCACGGTGGTTTTCTTGTTGATGAATTCGTCGGTGTTGAACACCAGCGCATCGCCCTTGCGCTGGGGGATCAGCACGTCGACGATTTCGTCCTTAAATTTGCCTGCGTCTTGCGCGGCAGCGGCTTTGCGCTGGCTGCCTGCGGCCAGGGCATCTTGCATGTCACGGGTGATGCCATGGGCCTTGGCCACGTTTTCAGCGGTGATGCCCATGTGGTACTGGTTGTACACGTCCCACAGGCCGTCCACGATCATGGTGTCGGTCATTTTCCAGTCGCCCATGCGCTGGCCGTCGCGGCTGCCATTGAGCACATGTGGGCTGGCGCTCATGTTTTCTTGGCCACCAGCGATCACGATTTCGCTGTCGCCCCAGGCCACCGCTTGCGCGGCCAGCATCACGGCCTTGAGACCCGAGCCGCACACGGCATTGATGGTCAGGGCCGGGGTTTCTTTGGCCACACCGGCTTTCATCATGGCTTGGCGGGCAGGGTTTTGACCCACGCCTGCGGCCAGCACCTGGCCCATGATGACCTCACCAATGGCGTCCACGGGCAAGCCGCTGCGCTCGAGCAAACCCTTGATGACGATGCTGCCCAACTCGGTCGCGGGGGTTTTGGCGAGCGTGCCGCCAAATTTGCCTACGGCAGTGCGAGCGGCTGCGACGATGACGATGTCTTCCATTTTTGTCTCCATTAAAAATCAATCAGGCTTTGGCTTTGACGTAGCGGCCGGGGGCTGCTTCGATGGCCTTGTATTTCGGGGCTTTGCCATAGGTTTTGGGGGCTGCAATTTGTTTGCCCGCGTGACCCTTGAGCCAGTCAGACCAATCGGTCCACCAGCTACCGGGCACCTCTTTGGCGCTGCCAATCCAGTCGTTCACATCGGCCGGGAACTTGCTGCCTTCGCTCAACCAGTGGCTGCGCTTTTTAGCCGCTGGCGGGTTGATGACGCCTGCAATGTGACCCGATGCGCCCATGACGAAACGCTTTTTGCCAGGCAGCACTTGCGTGCTGGCATAAGCGCCGCCAATCGGCACGATGTGGTCTTCGCGTGAGCCGTAGATGTAGACCGGCATGTCAACCTTGCCCAGATCAATGGCCTCACCGCAAACCTTGACTTTGCCGGGTTGGACCAAGTTGTTTTCGAGGTAGGTGTTGCGCAGGTACCAAGCGTAGAAAGGGCCTGGCAAGTTGGTCGAGTCGCTGTTCCAGTACAACAGGTCAAACGGCGGCGGTGTCTCGCCCTTGAGGTAGTTGCCCACCACATAGTTCCAAACCAGATCGTTGGGGCGCAGAAAGCTGAAGGTGGAGGCCAGGTCTTGGCCTTTGAGCAAACCACCTTGGCCCATTTGCTGCTCGCGGAACTTGACGAAGTTCTCGTCGATGAACACATCCAGAATACCGGTGTCGATGAAGTTGATCAGCGTGGTGAGGAAGGTGGCGCTGGCCACAGGTTTTTCACCTCTTGCAGCCAACACGGCCAAGGCGGTGGACAAGATGGTGCCGCCCACGCAAAAGCCCAAAGCATTGATCTTGGGTGCGCCCGTGATGGTCTGCACCGTGTGGATGGCCTCAATGGCGGCGTGCTCGATGTAGTCGTCCCAAGTCTTTTGCGCCATCGACTCGTCAGGGTTGCGCCAGCTCACCACAAAGGTGCGGTGGCCTTGGCTGACCGCATACCGGATGAGCGAGTTGGTCGGCTGCAGGTCAAGGATGTAGAACTTGTTGATGCAGGGCGGCACCAACAAAAATGGCTTTTCGTAGACCTTGGTGGTGAGTGGTTTGTATTCGATGAGCTGAAAAAACTCGTTCTCAAAGACGACCGCACCTTCGGTGGTGGCGACGTTTTTGCCCACTTCAAACAGGCTCTCGTCGGTCATGGACACATGCCCCTGCTGCATGTCGTGCATCAGGTTTTGCACGCCTTTGGCAATGCTCTCGCCTTGGGTTTCGATGGCTTTCTTTTGCGCCTCTGCATTGAAGGCCAAGAAATTGCTGGGCGCGGCAGCCGCCACCCATTGCTCGATGCCAAAGCGGACGCGGGTGCGGGTTTTCTCGTCGGCATCGACCGCATCGGCCAAACCCATCAGGGTGCGGGCGTTGAGCAAATAGGTCGCGGCATTGAAAGCGGCCATCGGGTTGGAGGCCCAGGCCTCACCCGAAAAACGCCGGTCCTTGACCTGCAAGCTGTTTTGCAGGCTTTGATTCCACAAATCGGAGGCGTCTTTGAAGTACTGAGCTTGCAGGTCTTGCAGCTTTTCAGGTGAAAACTTGACCATGGGCGCAGCCTCCGGCCCAGTTTTCAAGCCACCCAAGTCGATGGTCTGAAAATGCTTCATGGCTTCACCCCAACTTTTCGTGAGCTGGCTTTGATAACCTTCACCCATTTGGGACCAAAATTCCGGGGTAGCAGCGCTCATGACGGGTCTCCTGAATCCACACTTTTATGAAATCTATGGAACAGAGTATCTTTCAATTTGATGTCACCTAAATTACAACTGGAAAAAAGATGTACTTGATCGTTATTGGTTGGCTCTATGTCACTTTGCTGATGGCCTTGGCCGAAGCTTTCAGTTCACAGGGCAGCGTCTTGGGCGCCATCATTACTTTTGTGTTCTATGGCCTGTTGCCAATGGGCTTGGTGGTTTACCTGATGGGAACCCCATTGCGGCGCAAGGCAATCCGAAAATCCGATCAATTGGCCCGGGATGAGTACGAGGCCTCCAGGACGCCAGCCGACTCAAGCGCCCAACCAGATGCAGGCGGCCATGCGCCCACTTTGCCCGAGAGCCCGGCTGTCCCTGCGGTGAGAAAAGAAGAGCTGCGGCTGTGAAACAGTGCACCAAACAGGTGCCCCATCATTGCCGTGAATATGCCGAACACCCAAAGCCTGCAAACGCAGGCGGGCCAAACCCGCCAAATTGGCCTTGAACTTGCCATTCGACTGCGCTTCAAACATCGATCGAATCGCCGCCGAACCGTCGTCATAGGCGTGCAAGACGTCTGCGCCGACCTCAAAAGCATTTGGACCGATGCACGGCCCCAACCAAGCCATCACATGGGACACATCGCAACCGGCCTGGGACAAATCCGAAAACAGGGTCTCCAGAACACCTTGGCCCTGTATACCTGCCAAACCCCGCCAGCCCGCATGTGCTGCAGCCACCCACTGGCCTTTGGCATCACACAGCAGCACCGGCAAACAATCGGCCACCATGATGGCGCAAGCCACCTGTGAACCTTGAGTCCAGCAGGCATCGGCCATCGAGCCATCGGGGCATGCAGCCGACAGATTGACTGAATGGACGCCATGCACTTGTTTTAAGAAAACGGGGCGCCTGCCCAACAAGTGCGTCAAATGATCCCGGTTGGCTTGAACATGCGCAGGCACGTCACCGACGTGGTCACCCAAGTTCATGCTGTTCCACGGTGCTGCAGATACCCCTGCCTCGCGGTTGGTCATGACCGCTTGGACTCGGTCGGGCGCTGGCCAATTCGGCCTTATCCAACGGGCAGGAAAATGATTCATCCGGAAAATCATAAGGCCAGCGTCGCCGAAAAATCAGGTTTTATTGTGTAATTGCCCAATGAGTCACATTGCCCAAGCTAATGCGCCTGAGCTGCCTTGGATCGCCGAGGGGGAAGCCCTGCCCTGCCCAGAAAGGGCTTGGGGTGAGAACGCACCCGCACCAGGCTTGCTGGCTGCGGGCGCTGATTTGTCTGCGGCCCGACTGCTTGAGGCTTACAGCCAGGGTATTTTTCCGTGGTTCAGTGAAGGCCAACCCGTGCTTTGGTGGAGTCCAGACCCGCGCATGGTGTTGATGACCCATCAATTTCGTCTGCACCGGTCCTTGCGCAAATCTTTGCAGCGCTGGACCTTGACCCCAGGATTTGAACTCTGCTTTGACAGAGATTTTCCGCAAGTGATTCGACAATGTGCTGCCTCTGCCCGCAATGGCCAAAAGGGCACGTGGATCGTGCCCCAGATGGTCGAAGCTTACGAGGCGCTTCATCAAAAAGGCTGGGCCCACAGCAGTGAAGTCTGGCATCAGGGCCGTCTAGTGGCAGGTCTTTACTTTGTCAATTTAGGGCAAGCCGTCTTTGGCGAGTCCATGTTCACCACCATCACGGACGGCTCCAAAATGGCATTGGCCAATTTGGTGAGCGTCTGCCTGCAAAACGGTGTCCATGCCATCGACTGCCAACAAAACACCGAGCACTTGGCATCACTCGGAGCTCAGGAAATGCCGCGCAGCCACTTTTTAGCTGGGGTTCAACAAGCGCTTGATGGGCCGACCATCGATTGGCCATCTCAGACATTGAATTGGCAAGCCCTCCAGTCTTTGAAAGGTTTTCAGTGACCCATCTCAAAGACTTACCGCTTCAAGCCCTGCAGTTTTATGCCACGGCACCCTATGCCTGCAGTTACTTGCCAGAACGCTCGGCACGCTCCCAAGTGGCCACACCCAGCCACCTGATTCAAAACGAGGTCTATTCAGACTTGGTCTCTCAAGGCTTTCGCCGAAGTGGACTGTTCACATACAGGCCCTACTGCGATGGATGCCAAGCCTGCCAGCCCCTGCGTGTCCTGGTGTCTGACTTCAAGCCTGACCGGAGTCAACGCCGTGCAGCGCTTGCCCACCAAAATTTGCGTGCTCGGGTCTTGGACTTGCATTTCAATGATGAACATTACGCGTTGTATTTGAACTACCAGAACTCGCGGCACCCAGGCGGCGGCATGGACCACGACAGCATTGACCAGTACAGCCAGTTTTTGCTGCAAAGCCGCGTGAACTCTCGCATCGTTGAGTTCAGAGAGCCAGCCGAAGGTGAGCAATTGGGCGCGCTCAAGATGGTCAGTATCGTAGACGTCTTGAACAATGGCTTGTCTGCGGTTTACACCTTTTACGACCCGGATGAAAAGGCCAGCTATGGCACTTTCGGGGTTCTGTGGCAGATTCAACAAGCCGTCCAACTGGGCTTGGATTATGTCTACCTCGGTTACTGGATTGAAGACAGCCCCAAAATGAACTACAAGTCACGTTTCAAGCCCTGTGAGCTACTGGCCAAAGGAGAATGGACGCCGATGGCTTGAAGTCACGCACACTGTGCCCGGCTTGTAAAACCCGCGCAATTTCACAGTGTAAAATTATGGTGCATCTGAAGTACACGATGAAAAAAGACCCAGCGCTCACCTCCACGCCCACGATTCAGGTCATTGAACGCATGTTCACCCTGATTGACGTTTTGGCGTCCCGGGAAGAGGCCATCTCACTCAAAGAGATCAGCCAAAAAACAGGTCTCCACCCGTCAACAGCGCACCGCATTTTGAATGACTTGGCCTCAGGCCGATTTGTTGACCGTCCGGAAGCTGGCAGCTACCGCTTGGGCATCCGCTTGCTGGAATTGGGCAATTTGGTCAAAGGCCGTTTGAATGTCCGAGACGCGGCGCTGACCCCCATGCGCGAGTTGCACAAGTTGATCCAACAACCCGTCAATTTGAGCATGCGCCAAGGCGATGAAATCGTGTACATCGAACGCGCCTACAGCGAACGCTCTGGCATGCAAGTTGTGCGCGCCATCGGGGGGCGAGCGCCCTTGCACCTGACCTCGGTGGGCAAGCTTTTTTTGGCGGCCGATGACCCCTTGCGCGTGCGCTCTTATGCAACTCGCACGGGCTTGTCTGGCCAAACGCGCAACAGCATCACGCAGTTGCAAGTTCTGGAAAGAGAGCTAACGCGGGTGAAACAGTCGGGTTTTGCGCGCGACAACGAAGAGCTGGAGTTGGGCGTTCGGTGCATTGCAGCCGGCATTTACGACGACCAAGGCAAGCTTTTGGCGGGCTTGTCGATATCGGCCCCGGCCGACCGGCTTGACGAAAGCTGGTTACCCAAACTGCAAGAAACAGCAAGGGCCATTTCCAGCACCTTGGGCTCTCCTGTCGCGCCCTGAGAAAAGCTCTGACCCAAGGTCAGGCACACTGAAAGGCCCAGCCGGCTTCAGCCCGGCAAATATTGACTTGGCAGCGACTGACCTGAATGCAGGGGCGGCTTGCTTTCCAACCAGTTGCGTACCCGTTCAGCATCACCCAGGCGGCTGAGTTTGCCGGCCGAGTCCAGAAAAACCATGATCAGCTTTCGGCCCGATACCTGCGTTTGCATGACCAAACAGCGCCCAGCTTCTGAGATGTACCCGGTTTTTTGTAAGCCGATGTCCCAAGCCGGATTTTTGACCAAACGGTTGGTGTTGTTGTACTGCAGAGTGCGCCGCCCCACTTCGACCTCGCGGCCATGAGAAGTTGACAACTCACGCAGCATGGACTCTTTGTAAGCCACCGAAACCAAGACCGCCAAATCGCTGGCGCTGGATTGGTTGCGGCTCGACAAGCCTGTGGGTTCCACATAGCGCGTGTCTTTCATGCCCAATTGCTTGGCGCGCATGTTCATACGATCGACAAAGTGATCCATGCCACCTGGAAAAGTGCGTCCCAAGGCATTGGCTGCACGGTTTTCACTGGACATGAGTGAAAGGTGCATCAAATCGCCCCGAGTCAGGACGGTGCCCACAGCCAAACGTGAAGAACTGCCTTTTTCGGTGTCCACATCGTCTTGTGTGATTCTGATCGGCTCGTCCATGGAGAGCTTGGACTCGGCAATCACCAAGCCTGTCATCAGCTTGGTCAAAGAGGCGATGGGCAAAACCGCTTGGTCATTTTTGCGGTACAAAACCTCATGGGTGTCTTGGTCGACCACCAGAGCCACGCTGGAGTGCAGATCCAGCGCGTCCGATGTGGCGTGCAAGCCTGCCATTTGTCCAAAAGAAGCACGAACAGGACGCGCTTGCTGTGCGCTGTTGAGGTTGCTGCGCTCAAGGCGCGCATGTTTGACCGCTGACTGAGAATTTTTGGCCGACTTGCTGGCTGAGTTGTTGGCCGATTTATGGGCCACTGGCGCCTTGGCTCTTTGCAGCGAACTGTTTTTGGATGCTGTGTTCTTGGCTTTGGCTTTGGGGTTGTCTTGGACCTTGGATTTTGCGGTTTGACCCTTGTTCACCGCAGCAGGTTTGTCTTTTTTCTTTGAAGACGAATCAGCCGATTTTTGCGCTGTTTGGCCAGATTGGGCCTGCACCTGGGTTGCCGAAAAGCCAAGCGCCAACGACACCATCAACAGCATTGCACCCAGACTCGGCTTAAAGCACGTTTCGGCAAAGTTTGAAAGGAGAGCGGTGTTCAATGGCGCATCCTGTGAGTTCGTTGTGCGATTCAAAGGCTGTAGTGTATACAAATAAAAAAGTCACGCAAGAACAATAACTTGCGTGACTTTATTGAAGCCAAATGATACTTACAAAGGACTCAATTAACCTTGCGCCGCCACCCGATCGGCTTTGCTTTGCAGCTTATTGAGCGCACTCAAATAGGCTTTGGCAGAGGCCACCACGATGTCCGGGTCAGACCCCACGCCATTGACCACTCGGCCACTGTTTTGCAAGCGAACTGTCACTTCGCCTTGACTCTCTGTGGATCCGCTGATGGCATTGACCGAATAAAGCACCATTTCAGCGCCACTCTTGATCTGTGACTCAATCGCTTTGAGTGAGGCGTCAACAGGCCCGTTGCCATCGGATTCGCTGCGTACCTCTTTGCCCGCAATGGTGAACACCACCGAAGCGTGAGGCCGTTCACCCGTCTCACTGTGCTGCGACATGGAGACAAAGCCGTATTGCTCTTTTTCCGCCGTCACGCTCTCGTCGCTGACCAAGGCCAGGATGTCTTCGTCAAAGATCTCACTCTTGCGGTCGGCCAATTCCTTGAATTTGGCAAAGGCGTTGTTGATTTCGGTTTCACTGTCGAGCGTGACGCCCAAATCTTGCAAGCGCTGCTTGAAGGCATTTCGCCCGCTGAGCTTGCCCAACACAATTTTGTTGGTGGTCCAGCCCACGTCTTCTGCACGCATGATTTCATAGGTGTCGCGGGCCTTGAGCACGCCATCCTGGTGAATGCCCGATGCATGTGCAAAAGCGTTGGCTCCGACCACAGCCTTGTTGGGCTGAACCACAAAACCGGTGGTTTGGCTGACCATACGGCTGGCAGCCACGATGTGGCTGGTGTCAATGCCGATGTCGAGGCCAAAGTAATCGCGACGTGTTTTGACCGCCATGACCACTTCTTCAAGCGAACAATTGCCCGCACGTTCGCCCAAGCCGTTGATGGTGCACTCCACCTGGCGTGCGCCGCCGATCTTCACGCCCGCCAACGAATTGGCCACCGCCATGCCCAAATCGTTGTGGCAATGCACGGACCAAATGGCTTTGTCGGAGTTGGGGATGCGCTCGCGCAAAGTGCGAATGAACTCGCCGTACAACTCGGGCACGGCATAGCCCACGGTGTCGGGCACGTTGATGGTGGTAGCGCCCTCGGCAATCACAGCCTCCAGAACTCGGCACAAAAAGTCCATTTCGCTGCGGTAGCCGTCTTCCGGGCTGAACTCGACATCACCCACCAAATTGCGGGCAAAACGCACCGACTGCTTGGCCTGCTCAAACACCTGATCGGGTGTCATGCGCAGCTTCTTCTCCATGTGCAAGGGCGACGTGGCGATGAAGGTGTGAATACGGCCGCTGTTGGCGCCCTTCAAGGCTTCTGCTGCTCGCGCAATGTCCCGGTCGTTGGCGCGGGACAAGGAACAGATCGTGGAATCTTTGATGGCATCGGCAATGCTTTTGACGGCTTCAAAATCACCGTTGGAGCTGGCGGCAAAACCGGCTTCGATCACGTCCACGCGCAGACGCTCCAGCTGGCGGGCAATGCGCAGCTTCTCATCACGGGTCATGGAGGCACCCGGCGATTGCTCGCCGTCGCGCAAGGTGGTGTCGAAAATAATCAGTTTGTCAGTCATGTTCACTCCTGGTCAAAAACCCGCAAGTCCAAGCAAAAATGCAAAAGGCCCGATGCGGATGGCATTCGGGCCTTTTGGGAAAATGTTTGCGTGCGCTACACATCCCGCCCGTGAGGCGCTAGCAGTAGTGCAAACAAAGAAATATTCATACAAATACTTTAGCACAGTTCAAAACCCCAACTGTCCTGCAGCGGACATCACTGGTGCAAGCCGCGCTCATCCGGCTCATCGGTCGAGGTACTGATCATGCTGGTGGGTTGGCCTTTGGCTTTCCGCCAGATATAAAGGACGTAGCCACTCAGGCCATAGGCCACAAACAAACCAAACAAGATTGTGGGTGGATCGATGTTCACGGCCGCAATGCCCAATGCCACCAAAACCAAGGTCGCAAACGGCACACTCTTTTTCATGTGCATGTCCTTGAAACTGTAGAAAGGCACATTCGTCACCATCGACAAACCGGCAAACAGACACACCGAAAACATGCCCCAAGACACTGCCTTGGGTGACACAGCGTTTTCAAACATGATCCAGACAAATCCCATGACCAAAGCCGCTGCTGCAGGCGACGGCAAGCCCTGGAAATACCGTTTATCGACCACACCGGTGTTCACATTGAAGCGCGCCAAACGCAGTGCAGCACAGGCGCAGTAGACAAAGGCCGCAATCCAGCCCCATCGGCCCAACTCTTTGAGGGTCCAGACATAGGCAATCAACGCAGGCGCTGCGCCAAAAGACACCATGTCGGACAGTGAGTCCATTTGCTCGCCAAACGCGCTTTGGGTGTTGGTCATGCGGGCCACGCGGCCATCCAAACTGTCGAGCACCATGGCACTGAAGATGCCCACTGTCGCCAATTCAAAACGGCCATTGATGGCCATGACGACGGCATAAAAACCAGCAAAGAGCGCCGCCAAAGTGATCATATTGGGCAGCATGTAGATGCCCTTCGAGGGCTTGCGCACAGGCGCCAGAACCTCAGATTCTTCTGCGACTTCGTTTACGTTGGTTTTACTCATCGTCCATTCCTGTTTTGGTTTGTTGGCGCCATCCCTGTCAGTCAAGTTTAAGGCAGACCGAGCGCCCAAGAAAAAGGCCACCCGAGTGGCCTTTTCCAATCTTGCCCAAGAGGCAGATCAGTTGCGTGTCTTGTCGACCAGCTTGTTCTTGGCAATCCAAGGCATCATGGCGCGCAGTTGGGCTCCCACGACTTCGATGGAGTGCTCGGAAGTCAAGCGGCGACGCGCGGTCATGCTTGGGTAGTTGGTTTTGCCTTCCAAGATGAACATCTTGGCGTATTCACCCGTCTGGATGCGCTTCAAGGCATTGCGCATGGCCACGCGCGACTCCTCGTTGATCACCTCAGGACCGGTCACGTACTCGCCGTACTCGGCGTTGTTCGAGATCGAGTAG
>JBIKKE010000216.1:0-4884 GCA_044360575.1 Limnohabitans sp.
AGGGTAACTTCGGTGGCGAAGTCAACGTTGGTGGCCAGGCCCATGAAGCTGCCGGCTTTGGCGCGGGTGGCGCAGTACTCGGGCAAATACCGCCCGGCCTGACGCATGAGCCAGACGGGGGTGTGGTCTGTGGCCTGGCGCAGACAGGCGCGCAGGAAGCTGTCGTTTTGGAGGGGGGCGAATGAGCTCATCCCCTTATTGTGGCAGGCCGCGATCGGGGTTTGACGGGGTCGCTTGAGGGCAGATTTGCGAGATCAACGCGCCGCCAGCCCCAGCAAAGCATTTTGCACTTCAGTCACGCTGGGCAACTCCGACAACAACACGGGCGGACGATTGGGTGCATACAGCGCATAGACTGGCACGCCGCTGCGGCCCAATGCCGTCAGGGCTTGGGTGATGGCCGGATCGCGGCGGGTCCAGTCGGCCCGCATGAGTGCCACTTGGCGTGCTGCAAAGTCGGCCAGCACTTGGGCATCGGCCAAGGTGGTTTTCTTGTTGTATTGGCAGGTGACGCACCAAGCGGCGGTAAAGTCCACAAACACCGGACGGCCTGCGGCCAGATGGGCTTGCAAAGCGGCTTCAGACCAAGCTTGCCATACGGGGGCGTTGGCGGTGCCGCTCCCGGAAGCTTGGCCAGTAGGGGCTGCGCTGGCGCTGGCCACCGGTTCTGCAGGTGCTCCACGCAAAGCCTGTGGCAACCAACTGCTGCCCAGCCAAAGCAAAGTGACCAGGGCCAAACCGCTCAAAATCCAACGCGTGCGACCGCTCAGGCCTAAGGCCCACACCAGCCAAGCCACGGTGAGCAACAAGGCCAAAAGGCCACTGGCACCGTCGATGCCGGTTTGCTGGCCCAGCACCCACAGCAACCAAATGACGGTGGCGAACATCGGGAATGCCATGGCTTGGCGGAAAGTCACCATCCAGGCACCCGGACGTGGCAATGCGCGGGCGATGCCCGGCCACCAGCTCGCTGCCAGATAGGGCAAAGCCATGCCCACGCCCATGGCTGCAAACACCATGAGTGCTTGCCACACGGGCAGCGCAATGGCCAAGCCCAAGGATGCGCCCATGAAGGGCGCGGTACAAGGCGAGGCCACGGCCACGGCCAACACACCGGACAAACCGGCGTTCACCGTCGGGTGGCGGCTTTGCAGGGTGGCCAGGTTGCTGGGCAGCATTTGCCCAAACTCAAACACACCGGCCAGGTTCAGGCCCAACAGGGTGAACAAGAGCGCCAAGCCCGCCACCACCGAGGGCGACTGCAACTGAAAGCCCCAGCCCAATTGCTCGCCCGCAGCCCGCAAGACCAGCATCAGGCCGCCCAGCAGCATGAACGACAGCACCACACCCAGGGTGTAGGCCAAGCCCGCTGCACGGTGTTGGCTTTGCGAAGTGTTGGCCTGCGCAAAGCCCAGCACCTTGATGGCCAGGATGGGGAACACGCAGGGCATGAGGTTGAGCAGCAAGCCGCCTGCCAGTGCACCCAAAATGGCCAGGGTCAAACCCAAGGCTGTGGTGCTGGATGCCGCTGGTTTTTCTGCGAGCCGGGCATTTTCGGCCAGCGCCTTGGCAAGGGCCGGCGAGATCTCTGCGGGGGCGGCTTGTGTCAGTGCGGGCCAAGTGCCTACGACTGGCGTCTCCAGCTCCAAGGCCGGTGCTTTTGGGGACGACTCTGGCCCGACAGCGATCACCCAGCGCATGCTTCGTGGGCTGTCGCCACGCTCTTCAGACACGGGGATTTGCGCGTTCCAGACCGCGCCTTGCCATTTTTGTGTCCAGTCTTTGCCTTGCACGGCTGCGTTGTGCACCACGTTGGGTGTCACCGGGAAGGCGCTGAGCATCTGGCCGCGCCAGTTGGCGGGCAGGCCCTGTACTTCTAAGCGCAGGTTTTTGCCGTCGTCCGACAAGGTGGTTTGCCCCACCATGGCCTCAGGCCCTGCGGGCTGCTGCGGAGCAATTTTTTGAGGGCTTTGGCTGCGGGCTTTTTCAAACCAAGCCGCATGTGGCGTTTGAGCTGTGGCAGAGGTCAGACTCAGGGCCAATTGCCCTTCTTGTGGAATGCATTCTTTGCGGCACACCAGCCAATCGGCTTGCAGCTGCACAGTCAAGGGAGCGTTGGCTGGAAATTTGAAATCCGATGACACCGTGATCGGAACGGTCAAAAGCAAACGACCTTCGTAGCCATAGTTGGCCAAAGTGCCAATCGGAAACTTTTTGGGCAGAGGCCAGGCGATGTCACCCGCTTGCAAACCAGCAGGCAATTGCCATTGCAGGCGCGTAGGCAGACCTGAGTCGCCGGGGTTTTGCCAATAGGTGTGCCAATCGGGCTGGTGTTCGATTTGCAGGCCAAGCCAAAACGTCTGACCAGCTTGTATGCCTTGGGGGGCGTGTACCAGCAATTCGGCCCGCACCTGTTCGGTATTCACCACTGGGCGCGCGCCGGACAACAAAACACTGCTGCCAGAACTGCTGGAGACGGCCGAAGTGCCCGATGCCGCGGGTTTGGTTGAAAACAGCGCACCACTTTGAGCCCAGCTTTGCGCAGGCCATGCCATCAAGACGCTGATGCAGGCAAGGGCCCAAACAGCAGTCCAAGCCTGCAAACGGGTCCAGTCACGAGACATCAGGGAAACTTTCACAACAATCCTTCAAGGGTGCCCCACACTTTAGTCAGGGTGCTCTGGGAGAGGCACTGTACACGCCCAGGCTCCATTAAGATGCCAAACATGCAAAATCCTTCACGTCTTTGGGCCGACTGGACCACCACCGATTTTCAGGCTTTGGCAAGGGATCGGGCCATCGCTGTCTTGCCCGTGGCCGCCACCGAGCAGCATGGGCCGCATTTGCCATTGTCGGTGGACACCGATTTGGTCAATGGCGTAGTGGCCGCTTGTTTGCCCCATCTGCCCGCAGATCTGCCGGCTTTGTTTTTGCCCACTCAAACGGTGGGCTTGAGCCCCGAGCATGCGCGTTTTGCAGGCACTTTGACGCTCAAGGCCGAAACCGTGATCCGTTTGTGGACCGACATTGGCGAGTCGGTGGAGGCCAGTGGGGTGAAAAAGCTGGTGCTGCTCAACGCCCACGGCGGGCAAGTGAGTGTGATGGACATCGTGGCGCGTGACTTGCGCGCTCGGCTGGGCATGCTGGTGTACAGCGTGAGTTGGTTCAATTTGCCTTTGCGCGATGCGCAGGGCGGTGATGTGAACGCGCTGTTCGGCGCCGAGGAGCACCGCTTTGGTGTGCACGCGGGCGATACCGAAACATCGATGATGCTGGCGCTGCGCCCTGACGCGGTGCGAATGGACCAGGCGCAAAACTTCCGATCCACGGCGCAAGACCGCGCCGAGCGTTTTGAGATTTTGGGCAATGGCAAAAGCGCCAAGCTGGGCTGGCAAATGCAGGACTACAACCCGCACGGCGCAGCGGGCAATGCGTCTGCGGCCACAGCACTCAAGGGCCAAGCGCTGGTGGATGCTTCAGGCCGCGCTTTGGCGCAGTTGTTGACCGAAATCGACCAACTGCCGCCAACCACGTTGAGTGAGCAGATAGGCTGAGTCTTGTTTGGCTGCCGAATGGAGGCCGAATCGGCTTGCCCGACGGGATTGAATTCGGTGCAGGGTTTCAAAAAGTCGGCAACACCAACTGACAGTCATCCCGGCTGACGTTGCGCGGGTGCTCGCGAGTGGCGTCGATGCATCCGCCTTCGGCATAAACCCCTTGGGGGTCGCGCATGCGCACCATGCGCTCCAGCACCTGTTGGCGGGCCTGAGGGTCGCGCTCGGTTTGGGTCACATGCTGTTCAACCACCGACTCGTCCATGACCAAATGACCCTGGTTGTCCACCACGGCGCCGTGCCGCCAGTGGAAAATTTCAATCGCTTTGGATTCCAAGGTGAACGGCCGATCGCGCTGCCAAAAGTTGCTGAAGAGGCCACCGCCCATGTAGATGACCCAAGAGCCTTCGTAGCCCTCGATGTCGGAGGATCGTTCGTCGGGGTTGCGAAACCACAGCCGATCGCCGGGCACATAAAACCGGCTGGGTAAGGGCGCGGCCATGCTGCCATATTCGATCAAATAAACATCATGGAATTGGCCGGATCGAACCGCGTGCCGTTCGTTGAGTTGCTGCAAATCGGCCAACAAGGCGGGATGGTGGGCCGCCAATTCTTGGGCGATGCCCAAAAGAATCACGTATTCGGTGGCGCGGTAGCAAGAAAAATCGTACAGCTTGCCAGTGGCTTCGGGCTGGGTGGCGGCCACCAGGGCGTCGATCAGCGGGCGGCCAGGGTTCAGGATGAAGCCAGGACCTTCTTGGTAACGCCAGTCGGCTTCTGGGCGTTCGGCTGCTTCGGTTTTGAATGCCAGCGCAGTTTTGCGGGCGGCCAGCACCATGTTGCGCCTGACCCTGATGTGCGACTGCAGGGCTGCGAGGTTGGCAAAGCTGAAAAGGTGGGGCGAGCCCAGCAGGGCCACGGCAATCTCTCGCTCCACCGTCCAGTCTGCTGGGTCGTCCTTGGTCTGGCTGAGCCTTTGGTGCAGGCCTAAAGTGTCGTGTCCTGGCATGAGTTGCCCAAGGGCGGTGGGCTGCAAGTTGCATTGCACCAACAAACCACCGTCAGGACGGTCCAGCTTGACTGTTTGGGTTAAGGTTTGGAGTTCAAAACCACCCAACCAAGCGGTCAGGTCCATGGCCAAAATTTCGGCTTCGTTCGGGGTCTTGGCCCTGAACTCGATGCCGCCTTGGGCACGTCCAGGATCTGACCTGGTGGGAGAAAGATTCATGCCCGTGATTTTGCCCTTGAGTTTTTAAGGTCATGCCTAGGGATTACGCGCAAAGCATGAACTGCTGCGCACTCACTCAGGCAAAAGTGACCCATTCTTTGT
>JBIKKE010000218.1:0-4839 GCA_044360575.1 Limnohabitans sp.
TAGGGCGCTTTGGGTGCTTCGGGTTGTAGCTGTGCCCAGCGGTCAAAGTGGCCGAGCACCGAGTCGGCGGGCAGGGCGCGGTGTACCAGTCGCTTGGCAATTTGCGGGTAGGCCAGCACGCGGGCCAACTCTTCGCGCATGGCGGCGGTGGCCAGCCACTGCGTGCTGCCGGTTTCGACGCTCTTGCGCAAGGCCGCTGCCTGGGGTTCGTCAAACACCCACAGGTCGAGCACGATGTTGGTGTCGAGCACCCGCAGCATGGGGGCCGACAGGCTCATGTGGCAGACGTACCCGCTGCCCCCGAAGCGTCAGGGGCTGGTTCAGTGGCAGTGCGCTTGAGGCTGCCTTTGATCATGTCAAATCGGAACAAGCGGCATTCGATGGGGCCGTTCCACATGGGCACGCGGCGCGATTCTTTCAGACGCATTTTGCTGGGCAGCTTCAAGTCGGGCGTCAGCATCCAGGCGCTCCAGCCGCTGTAGTTTTTCTTCCAGTGGCTGGCCAGTTGAGCGAAGAAGTCGATGCTGTCGACGCCGTCATTGGTTTGAGCGGTTTCGCGGTGGTGGCTTTGGTCGGCTGCGCGCGTGCTTGAACGAGCATCAGCCAAAGCCCCAGGCTGAAAGCTGTCACGCCCACGCCCAGCCACACCCGCAGCGGCAATGCGCTCGCCATAGGGCGGGTTGAGCAGCATCACGCCGGGTGTTTCGCAAGGGGGCATGCGTTGCAGGGCGTCACCACCCCGGAACTCGATCACGCCCGAGACGCCTGCGCGTTCAGCGTTGCGCTCAGAAAAGTCGACCATGCGAAAAGCCACATCGCTGCCAAAAATCGGTGCGGTGGGTTCGTGTTCCAAGTCCCGTGCTTCTTCGACCAGACCTTGCCAAACGTGGTTCTGGAAGGGCAGCAGTTTCTCGAAGCCAAAGCGGCGTTGCAGACCGGGGGCGATGCCGCAGGCAATTTGCGCTGCTTCGATCGGGATGGTGCCACTGCCGCAGCAAGGGTCGTACAAAGGCACCGTGGCTTCCCAGCCGCTGGCCGCGATCATGGCGGCGGCCAGGGTTTCCTTCAAAGGCGCGTCGCCCTTGTCGGTGCGCCAGCCGCGTTTGAACAGGGGTTCGCCCGAGGTGTCGATGTAGAGCGTGAGCGTTTCAGGTGTCAGGTGTGCATAGATGCGCACATCGGGCCAAGTGGTGTCCACGTTGGGGCGTTCGCCGCGCTTGGCGCGGAAACGATCAGCCACGGCGTCCTTGATCTTGAGCGCGGCAAAGTTCAGGCTGGTCAGCGGGCTGTGCTGCGCGGTGATGTCGATCTTGAAGCTTTGTTTGGGCGTGAACCAGATTTCCCAGGCCACCTCGCTGGCGGCGTGGTACAGGTCGTTTTCGTTGCGGTAATCGGTCACCGACAACTGCACCAACACGCGCTGGGTCAGGCGGCTGTGCAGGTTGATGCGCATGGCGTCACGCCATGAGGCGCGTGCCATCACGCCGCCGCGGCCGGTCATCAGGTCGTGACCTGTGAGGCCGGTGATGGCGTGCACCTCGTCGGCCAAAAAGCCTTCAACGCCCGCGGCGCAGGGCATGAACAGGTTCAATGAATTCACTCAAATACTCTCAAAGGGTTTTGCGCAGGTTCGCAGGCGCGATCTTCAGGGCTTCGCGGTATTTGGCCACCGTGCGGCGGGCGCAGTCGATGCCTTGCTCTTTCAGCATCTCAGAAATCTGGTTATCGGACAGCGGTTTGGCGGGTTTTTCGGCGGAGACAAACTGCTTGATGAGTGCCCGCACGGCGGTGCTCGATGCGGCGCTGCCGCTGTCGGTGCCCAGGCCCGAGCCAAAGAAATACTTCAGCTCAAAGGTGCCTTGCGGTGTGGCCATGTATTTGGCCGTGGTCACGCGGCTGATGGTGGACTCATGCATGCCCAGCTCGTCGGCGATCTCGCGCAGCACCAGTGGGCGCATGGCCAGTTCGCCGTGCGTCAAAAAGTTTTTCTGTCGCTCCACGATGGCGGTGGACACGCGCAAGATGGTGTCAAAGCGTTGCTGGATGTTCTTGATGAACCAGCGCGCTTCTTGCAGGCGCTGCTGCAGGCCCGCATGGTTGTCACCCTTGCCGCCGCGCAAGGCGTTGGCATAGATGTCGTGCACGCGCAGTTTGGGCATCACATCGGGGTTGAGCTGGATGCGGAACTTGGGTGTGGCCGTCTTGCTGGTGTTCACCACCAACACGTCGGGGATGATGATGTTTTGCTCGGCATGGACAAAGGGGCGGCCAGGCTTGGGTTCAAGCCGGGCGATGAAGGGGATAGCGGCCTTGACCACGGCTTCGCTCAGGCCACAGGCCACCGCCAAACGCTTGTAGTCGCGCTTGGCCAGCATCTCCAGCGGTTGGGTGCAAATGGCCAATGCGGCTTGGGCGACTTCGCTTTGCGGGTCGTCTTGAAGCCAAGCTTTGACCTGGATGCGCAGACATTCTGTCAAGTCGCGTGCGCCCACGCCCACCGGTTCGAGGGATTGCAGCAAGCCCAGCGCCACGGTGAAACGGTGCACCAACTCGTCGATCTGCTCAAAGTCATCGGTGCCCGCCAAACTGGCAGCCAGCTCGGGCAGCGTGTCGGTCAGGTAGCCATCGTCATTGAGCGACTCGATCAAAAAGCGAAGGGCGGCGCGGTCCACTTCAGACAGGCGAAGTGACAAAGCCTGGCGGTGCAAAAAGTCGGTCAGGGACCCGCTGCTGCGGGCCAAATCGATGGCGTCTGCGGTTTCTTCGCCATTCTTTTGACGGGGTGTGGCATCGCCCCCCCATTCGCTGTCGTCGGGCCGCATGTCCACGCTGCCGTCACCGTCCCAACTTTCGGCCACGTCGGTCACAACTTCGTCGCGGGTTTCGCTGGCGCTGTCTTCGCTGCTGCTCGAGGTGCTGGCGCTTTCGCTCACCCGGTCGCCCAAGCTCACGTAGCTGTCTGCTTGCTCCAGACCAAATGCTTCGGCTGGGGCTTCTTCTTCAGCGCGTTCCAGAAAAGGGTTGTCGTCTAGCATTTGGTCGACCTCTTGCGACAGCTCCAGTGTGGACAGTTGCAGCAGGCGGATCGATTGTTGCAACTGGGGCGTGAGCGCCAGGTGCTGGGACATGCGAAGCGACAGGCCGGGCTTCATGGCTGCACTTTCTTCGCGAGAACAGGCTGGTTGTGCATCACATTCTGAAGTGTTCGCCCAGATACACCCGGCGCACATCGGCGTTGGCCACGATCTCGTCGGGGGTGCCTTTGGCCAACACGCGGCCTTCGCTGATGATGTAGGCGTGGTCGCAAATGCCCAGCGTTTCACGCACGTTGTGGTCGGTGATCAGCACGCCAATGCCACGTTGCTTGAGGAAGGCGATGATGCGCTGGATCTCAATCACCGCGATCGGATCGATACCGGCAAAGGGCTCGTCCAACAAAATGAAGCGTGGGTCGGTGGCCAAGGCGCGTGCAATTTCGACGCGGCGGCGTTCACCACCCGACAGCGCCACTGAGGGCGAATCGCGCAGGTGGTCCACCCGCAAATCGCCCAGCAATTCGCTCAGGCGTTTTTCGACATCGGCGTTGCTCAAGGCGCGGCCTTGCGCGTCGGTTTGCAACTCCAGAATGGCGCGCACGTTGTCGGCCACCGAGAGCTTGCGAAAAATGGAGGCTTCTTGCGGTAAATAAGACAAGCCCATGCGCGAGCGCTTGTGGATGGGCATGCGCGTGACGTCTTCTCCGTCGATCAGGATCTGTCCGCCATCGGCACGAACCAGGCCCACGATCATGTAAAACGAAGTGGTTTTGCCGGCGCCGTTGGGGCCAAGCAAGCCCACGACCTCGCCTTTGTCCACCTGCACAGACACGTCGTGCACCACCTTGCGGCTGCCATAGGCTTTTTGGAGGTGGTGCGCTTCCAGACGGCTTGGCTTGTCGGTCATGGCTTTTGGGTGGGCGCCACGCCCGGGCTGGTGCGCAATGTGGGGGCCATCACAGGCGGGGTGTTGTCTGGTGTTTTGGCGCGCGGCACCAAGGTGGCACGCACCCGCCGTTCGGCAGACTGGCTGGGCTGGCCATCCACAGTGATCACTTCTGTGATGTTGTTGAAGACGATGGTGTGACCTTGCAACTGGTTGGCCACTTCAGTGCCGCGCAGGATGCGCATGTCGGCCCGGCGCATCAGGGTGACGACATCGGATTGGTTATCGTAGGTGACTTCTTCGGCTTCGCCTTCGGTGTATTCATTGAGGCCTTCGCGTTTTTGCCTGAAAAACACGCGCTCTGAAGGGGCAGCCCACAATTTGGCCACTTGGCGGCCTTGGCTGTCTTGTTGCACGTCCATGCGGGCTGCCCGCAAGATCAAGGTGCCCTTGGTGGCCACCACCTTGCCCGTGAACTGGGTCAACAGTTTTGCCTCGTCGTGCCGCATGCTGTCGGCTTCGATCTGCATGGGTTTGTCGCGATCGGCTTTTTCTGCAAAGCAGGGCCAAGCGAGCAGGCTGGCGCACAGCGCCAAAAAGGCCAGTATGGGACGGCTGGAAAGGGTGTGGGCTTTAGGGGGCATGAATCTTGCTGTGCAACTCACCCATTGTAGGTGCAAGTTCCGCCCATTCAAACCCAAAAGGCACGCCATGATGCCTCTAAAAATCAAAAAAACCCGCAAACACAAGTGCTTGCGGGTGGATGGGCATCGCAGCGCTGTACTGCGCCGTCGCCAACAGGGCTTCAGCGGCCCTGACGGGTTTGGGCGATCAGGGCTTCGGCCACCTTCAAGGCGCGGTCCATGTTGCCGGCCAAAGTGCCGTCGATGTAGAAACGGCCAGCCACGCCCAATGAAG
>JBIKKE010000220.1:0-4764 GCA_044360575.1 Limnohabitans sp.
AAGACATTCCCGGCGAAAACAACTGCGGCCCCATCATCCATGACGACCCGTTCCTGGCCGCTGGCAAGGTCGAGTTTCTGGGCCAGGCCGTGGCAGTGGTCGTGGCGCGCGAGATGCTCTACGCCCGTGAAGCCGCCCACAAAGCCAAGGTGCTGGTCAAAGAACTCACACCCATCTTGACGATCGAAGACGCGATGGCCGCGAGCAGCTTCATCATGCCCCCCAAGGGCATCACCCGCGGTGACGCAGCCGCCGCCATTGCCAATGCGCCGCACAAAATCAAGGGCAGCACCAACACCGGCCAGCAAGAGCAGTTCTATCTGGAAGGCCAGATTACTTACGCGGTGCCCAAGGAAGACGGCCAGCTCACGCTGTATGTGTCGACCCAACATCCCGACGGCAACCAGCGCGAAGCCGCGCACGCACTGAACCTGCACACCAACGATGTGGAGGTGATTTGCCGCCGCATGGGTGGCGGTTTTGGTGGCAAAGAAGGCAATGCCAGCATCTTCAGCCAAAGCGCCGCCTTGGCCGCTTTCAAACTGCAAAAGCCGGTCAAGCTGCGCGTGAACCGCGACGACGACATGACCATCACCGGCAAGCGTCATGATTTCCGCATCGACTACGAAGTGGGCTTTGACGACAATGGCCGCGTCTTGGGCGCCAACATCACGCTGATGTCGCGCTGCGGTTACAGCACCGACTATTCGGGTCCGGTGAACGACCGTGCTTGCTTGCACATCGACAACACGTATCACTTGCCTGCGCTCAAGCTGGTCAGCCACCGTTGCAAAACCAACACGCAAAGCGCCACCGCTTTCCGGGGTTTCGGTGGCCCACAAGGCATGTTCGGCATCGAGACGGTGATGGACGAGATCGCGATGACTTTGGGCAAAGATCCACTGCAAGTGCGCAAGCTCAACCTCTACAAAGACCCCGCCATCAGCGGTACGCCCGACACCATGACCACCCAATACAACCAGCTCATTGAAGACTGGGTGTGTGACAAGGTGATCGACCAGGTCGAGCAGGAATCCAAATACGCCGAGCGCCGCGCTCAAGTGCAAGCCTTCAACGCCAAGAGCAAAACCCGCAAGCGCGGCATGGCGCTGGTGCCCCTGAAGTTCGGCATCAGTTTTACGGCCACGCACCTGAACCAAGGCGGTGCGCTGCTGGTGATTTACATGGACGGCTCGGTCAGCTGCAACCACGGCGGCACAGAAATGGGCCAGGGCCTGAACACCAAAATGGCGCAGGTGTGTGCCGATGGCTTGGGCATCAGCGTGGACCATGTGCGCATCACCGCCACCGACTCGCAGAAAGTGCCCAACGCTTCGGCCACTTCGGCATCGAGCGGTGCGGACATCAATGGCGCAGCCATCATGAACGCCACCCTGCAAATGCGCGAGCGCTTGAAGCCTGTGGCTGCCCGCATGTTGGGTTGTGCTGAAGGCGATGTGACTTTCGCGAACAACGAAGTGCACGGCGGCGTCAAATCCGTCAAGTGGGCCGACTTGACCAAACAAGCGTACATGGAACGTGTGGGCTTGTCGGTCACGGGTTTCTACATGACGCCCGAAATCAAATACGACTTCGCGACCCTGAATGGCCGTGCTTTTTATTACTACTGCTACGGCGCTGCCGTGAGCGAAGTCGAAATCGACACCCGCACCGGCGAATGGTGGCTGAAAGCCGTGGACATCGTGCACGACGTGGGCCGCAGCATCAACCCCGCATTGGACAAGGGCCAGATCGAAGGCGCTTATGTGCAAGGCATGGGTTGGCTCACCATGGAAGAGTGCATTTGGGACAAGAAGGGTAAATTGCTCACGCACGGCCCCAGCACCTACAAAATTCCGGTGGCGGGCGACATCCCAGAGCACTTCAACGTGTCCTTGTTTGACAACGCCAACTTGAAGCCCACGCCTTTCAACAGCAAGGCCACGGGCGAGCCGCCTTTGATGCTGGGCTTGTCGGCCTTCTTCGCTTTGCGCGATGCGGTGGCAGCCAGTGCTGACCACAAAGCCGTGGTGTACATGGACGCCCCGGCCACGCCCGAGCGCATCTTGATGGCCTGCGAAAAAGCCAAGGCGACAGCAGGCCTGTGAGGGCTTGATTTTTAGGAGCAGACCCATGTCAGAAGATCCACGGTGCTGCGGCACTGGCACTTGCATCATCAATGACGAAGGCGTGTGCTGGTGCGGCCAGCGTTGGGATGGCGAGAAGATGTGTTTTGCGCCCGAGCCCGTGGTGCAGCCCCCATCAGCCAAATCCTTGGATGCAACATCTGTTGATGTGTCACCCGCCCAGACCAAAGTCTGAGTTGCACGCCATGGCTTCTAAAGCGTGAACACATCCGTGACCGAAGTTGTGGCCGACCACCCCCGCGTGGTGCGGGGCTTGCTCAACATCGCCCACGCGCTGGACCACCTGTTTTTGCTGATTTTCGCGGCGGCGGTCAGCACCATCGCGGCCGACATGGGCTTGGCCCAGTGGCAAGATCTCATGCCGTATGGCGCAGGGGCCTTCTTCATGTTCGGTCTGGGCTCTTTGCCTGCGGGGCGGCTGGGCGATTTGTGGGGTCGCCGCAGCATGATGCTGGTCTTCTTTTTTGGCATTGGCGCAGCCGCCATCCTGACGGCCTTTGCGCAAACGCCCTGGCAGCTGGCCGCTTGCCTGACGTTGATCGGCGTGTTCGCCGCCATCTACCACCCGGTGGGCATTCCCATGCTGCTGGAGCGCTCGCCCAACCCTGGCGCGACGATTGGTTTCAACGGCTTGGCGGGCAATTTGGGCGTGGCCGTGGCGGCTTTGCTCACAGGCTTTTTGATTCAGTGGCTGGGTTGGCGCGCAGCTTTTGTGGTGCCCGGTATGGGCGCAATCTTGTGCGGCCTCTTGTTTGCACGCAGCTGCCCGCCAGAGGTGTCTTCGCCTGCCAAACGCAAGGGCGGTGCCAAGGTCAGCTTGCCCGCGCCCATGCTGGCGCGTGTGCTGGTGGTGATGACAGCAGCAGCGGTGACCAGCAGCGTGTTGTTCAACTTCACCACCAATGGCAATGGCTTGCTGCTGACGGAACGCTTTGTGGGGGTGATGGAAGATCCTGCCGCTTTGGGCTTGTTGTTGGCCGTGGTGTACGCCGTGGCTTCGTTGGCTCAGTTGGTCGTGGGGCATTTGATCAACCGATTTGCCTTGAAACCTTTTTTCCTGTTCATGGTGTTGGCGCAGATTCCCATGCTGATCTTGGCCTCTCAGGCCCAAGGCTGGTGGTTGTTTGTGGCGTTGACCGGCGTGATGGTGTTCATCTTCGGCGCCATTCCTTTCACCGATTACATGATCGCCCGATATGTTGACGATCGTTTGCGCTCGCGCGTGTCGGGCATGCGGCTGGGGGTCTCCTTTGGCGTGAGCTCCTTGTCAGTCTGGGCTTTGGGGCCCGTGGTCAAAGCCATGGGCTTTGGTCAATCACTTCTTTTGTTGGCAGGCTTTTCTGTGACCACCTGCCTGATTTTGAGCTGGCTGCCCAATGCGGCGCATGAGGAAATCAAACCTTCTTAATGCAAGGTTTTTGCTCAGGGAAAACACCCGTAAATGTGGCGTGCCTATCGCCTCTAAGACCACCGATTGCGTGAATAATGGCGGCTCGTTGCAAGCAGCATCTACAACGCAACAATCAGAATCAAAGCAAGACCCGATGTGCAGCATTTTCAGAGTGCGTGCATGAGGTCATCTGGTCCATACAAGGAGTTCTATGAACATCAACCCCGACAGCGCTAGCGCGACTCGTCCGTGGTCAGCGGTTTACCCCCAGGTTGGCATTGCCCCTGATTTGCCCGCCAGCAGCCACCACAATTTGGCGCACTTCATTCACGACCACTGCAACCGCTGGGCGAACGACAGCCAGGCCAAAGCCGCCTTTACCTGTGTAGTGCCCAACGGCATGAATGGCATTTTGAGTTTTGCGCAAGTCGATGCTTTGTCGGACGCGTTTGCAGGCTATTTGCGCGGCACCCTGGGCTTGGCCCGTGGCGACCGTGTGGCAGTTCAATTGCCCAACAGTTTGTCTTTTCCGGTGGTGGCCTTTGGCGTGCTCAAAGCCGGTTGCGTGCTGGTCAATACCAACCCCTTGTACACTGTCAATGAGATGGTGCACCAGTTCAACAACTGCCAGGCCAAGGCCTTGGTGGTGGTTGACATGTTTGCCGACAAGCTGCCCGAGGTTCTGGCGCAAACCGGTGTGAAGCACATTGTGTTGGCGGGTATTCCTGAGTTCTTTCCGGCCATTCCACGCGGCATCATCCGGGGCGTACAAAAGGTCTGGAGCAAAGTTTTGCCGACAGTGACCGTGCCGCATGTTCGCTTGCAGGCAGCGCTGGCCCAAGGCCGTGCTACTTTGGCCCAACAGCCTGCCAAGAGCTATTGGCAAGACTTGCAGCCACATGATTTGGCCTTGCTGCAATACACCGGTGGCACGACAGGTGTGAGCAAGGGCGCCATGATCAGCCACGGCAATTTGCTGAGCAACGTGCAGCAAATGCTGGCCATGGGTGCGACCCACATGAGCCCTGGCAAAGAGTGCGTGCTGACGGCGCTTCCTATGTACCACATCTTCGCGTTTACGGCCAACTTGCTGGGCTTCTTGTCCATCGGTGCACACAATATTCTGGTGCCCAGCCCGCGCCCGGTGCAAAACCTGCAACGCGCTGTCGAAAACTACCCGCTGACCTGGATGACGGGCGTGAACACCTTGTTCAATGGCTTGCTCAA
>JBIKKE010000026.1:0-16279 GCA_044360575.1 Limnohabitans sp.
TGAGCAGGCCACCGTTGGTGGTGATGTCGGCATTGACCTGCGCCATGGTGGTGGTACCCAATTGGATGCCATACAGGGCGCCAGCGAAAGCTTGAACTTTCAGAGCGTTGGTGCGAAAAGTCATTTGATTTTCCTTAAAAAATTGAAATCAAGGTTGAGAGAAAAATTTCTTTGCAAAGAAACCGAGTACGAGAAACGGAAACAGCCCGTACTCGCTTGAGCGTCCTGGTGGTGGGCGCTCAAGCGAGTACGGGCTGAGGGGTGATGGATGTGCGAGAGAGCGGTGTAAGCGTTTTGGGTACAAAAACGAGGCCGACAGACGCTTTGACCAGACTGGTAGTGAGCGTAATATTCTTTAATCTATAAGCTATTGATTTTGTTAAACAAATTACAATATATTTAATTTAACGATCATTTAACGACGATTATCATCGTTTAACGACGAAGTTAATTCTCAATATTTTTATAAGTTAATAAACTTAAAGTATAATAAATAAATAATGAATTATTTAATGATCAATAATTTTATTTCTGGGGGGTTGCAGTGCCCCCCCGATCGCTCGCACATCGAGGTGTTCGACCCCGCCCTCAAGGGCTTCTACGTCGATGTCCTGGCCAGCGGGCGCAAGAGCTTTCGCCTGCGCTACCGCTTCAACAAGAAGCTGCGCGTGGTCACCCTGGGTGATGCGGCCGTCATGTCTTTGGACGATGCCCGCCAAGCCGCCCGCACCTGGCTGCTGCAGGTCAAGTCGGGCACCGACCCCCTGGCCCCTGTCGTTCATGTCTTGGGCCCCACGGTGGCCGCTTTCTTTACCGAGCAGTACTTGCCCTACATCAAGAGCTACAAGCGCAGCTGGGAGACCGACTCGTCCATGATGCGCAACCACCTCTTGCCCAAACTGGGCCACAAGCACCTGGGGGCGATCTCGCCCCCCGATGTGGCGGTGTTTGTCGAGCAGATGCGCTCTGAGGGCTATGCCCCGGGAACTTGCAACCGCGCTTTGGTGTTGCTGCGCTATGGCTTTACCTTGGCGGTGCGCTGGAAGGTGGCAGGGGTTGAGGGCAACCCGGTCACTGAGGTCAAAAACCTGCGCGACGACAGCAAGATTGAGCGTTTCTTAAGCAACGAGCAGATGGTCAGCTTGATGGCCGCTGTGCGCGGCAGCGAGAGCGAGATGCTGCAGCACATTGTGCTGTTCTTGCTCTACACCGGAGCGCGCAAGCGAGAGGTGCTGGATGCGGTGTGGTCGGATGTGGATTGGGAGAACAAGTCCTGGCGCATCCCCAAGACCAAGTCGGGCAAGATTCGGCACATTCCGCTGTCGGTGGGGGCGCTGCAGTTGTTAGCCACTTTGCGCGATCAGTCGCAGCCTGTGGAGGGAGCGGGCAACGCGATGCGGGCCGAGTGGACACGCAGGCCTATCTTTGCCAACCCCAAGACGGGCTTGCCGTTTGTGTCGTTCTTCTACAGCTGGGATGCAGCGCGCAAGCGCGCTGGCTTGCCGGACTTGCGGGTGCACGATTTGAGGCACAGCTTCGCGTCGTTTCTGGTCAACGCGGGCAGAAGCCTGTACGAGGTGCAGGAGTTGCTGGGCCATGCGGACATTCGCACCACCAGCAGGTACGCCCACCTCAGCCGCGAGAGGTTGTTTGCAGCGGTGGAGTCGGTGCCGGTGCTTTAGCTGGAGCGCTGCGCACAGGCCAAGTGGCGGGGCAAGGGTGACACCCGCACGCACAGGGCCCTAGACAGGCAGGCCATGCAACGGGTCAAAGCCTGCGGCGAGGTGCTTGCAGAGCTTCAGTTACATCAGTAAGGGTAAATTGAATTTGTCCCAAAATGGGACTAAAATACATCTCATGCGAGTCGTTTCACTTCAAACGTTAAAGGTCTACTGGGAAGCTAACCCCGAGACAAAGCAGCAACTTCTGGCTTGGTATGACGAGGTGCTTGCCGCTCAGTGGAGCCAGCCCACAGACATCAAAGAACGTTTTGGCAGCGCAAGCATTCTCAAAAACCGACGCGTGGTCTTCAATATCAAGGGGAACCACTACAGGCTGATTGTGGCTGTAGCTTACAAACTGGGCGTGGTCTATGTGAAATTCATCGGGACCCATAAAGAGTACGACCTCATCGACGCAGAAACTGTGGAAATGTGAAGGATCATCATGAACATCAAACCTATTCGCTCCGAGCAAGATCACAAGACAGCCTTGGTAGAAATTTCCAAGCTCATGGAAACTGACCCCGATATCGGTACACCCAAGGGCGACCGCTTGGATGTACTGGTCACGCTGGTGCAGGCCTATGAGGCACAGCACTTTCCAATGGAGCTGCCAGACCCAGTGGAAGCCATCAAGTTCAGGATGGAGCAGCAAGGCCTTCGTCCCAAGGATTTGGAGCCCATGATTGGCAAAAGCAACCGTGTGTATGAAGTGCTCAACCGTAAAAGATCATTGACCATCGGCATGATCCGAAAACTGCACGCTGGTTTGGGCATTCCTGCACAGAGCTTGATTCAAGAGGCCTCTCACAGTTGACGGCATAGGCTATTAAACGCAAGCTGATTGCAGAGGTTTCTGAGGTTTCTGAGGGCTTTGAGGCCTTGGCAGCGGAAGCATTCTCAAAAACCGAATCGCGGAATTCTAAAGAGCGTTTTGCTACAATAGTAGCATTTCACTTCAAGGAGATTATGATGGGTATGCCTGTACGCATTGATGACCAACTCTACGAGCAAGCCAAAGCACACGCCTTTGCTGAGCGCCGAAGCATTTCTGGACAGATTGAGTTTTGGGCCATGGTGGGTAAGGCTGCGCTGGACAATCCTGACTTGCCCATCGACTTTGTGCGCGACCTTCTAGTTGCCCGTGCAGAAGGTCCTTTACTGGCTACCAGTTTCGTACCGCAGGGGCGAGCGTAAATGGCCGTCAAGTCAGTGCAGGTATTACAGAGCGCCGCCTTTGCTCGTGCCTATAAGAAGCTGCAAAAAAACCAGAAAGTGGATGTGGATGATGCTGTTAAAGCCATCATCAAAACTCCCGATATCGGTGAACCCAAGCGGGGCGATCTTGCAGGCGTGTATGTCCACAAGTTCAAGAGCAATAGCCAGCTGTTGCTGCTGGCATATGAGTACGACCCAGAAACACGAATGCTGCTCTTGTTGGGAAGCCACGAGAACTTCTATCGCGATCTCAAGCGTTAGGATTCAATCTCTGTCCCAGTCAAGATAATTGGATGAGAGTTGTGAGTGCATGCGGGCAACCTGGTGTCACCCGCAAGCACTGGATCAAAAGCGAGCGTTTGTTTGCGGCGGTGGAGTCGGTGTCGGTGCTTTAAGGCGGCTTGAGGGGCATGACCTAAAATTAACCCGTTCACTCCAAACGCATCCTTTTGATTTCTTTGCCCTTTAAGCACCATGGTCAGACTTAAATTTCTTGTTCTTTGTTTGCCTTTCTTGCTGGGTGGCTGTGGCGGCACTGAGGGGTTTTTGCCCTTTATTTCTGCAGCCAAGCCAGAGTCTTTGCAATACAGCCGCACCGCCACCATTTTGTTGGGTGGGCGGCATTTGCGTTCTTTTCTGGTGGTGGAGTCGCCCGGTTGCGCCAGCCCGGTGTTTGCGCAGCGCAGCACCACAGAATTGTTGGTGCTCAATTGCACGGTGAATGTGGTGGGTGATTTGCCTTTGTCGGTCAAGGACCCAGAGGGCAAGCTGGTATTTGCCACCACGTTGACGGTGCCCAAGCCGCAGGTGAGCTTGGTGACCAGTGCGGGCAACATGCTTTTGGAGCTGGATCCGGCCAAGGCGCCTGTGTCGGTGAACAACTTTTTGAACTACGTGCGCCAAGGTTTTTACACCAACACCTTGTTTCACAGGGTGATTTCCGGCTTTGTGGTGCAGGGCGGTGGTTACACCACGGGCTTGGTCAAAAAGGCAGGGCAGGCTGCGCCGATTGCCCTTGAAAGCCAAAACGGTTTGTCAAATCTGCGAGGCACTTTGGCCATGGCCCGCACCAACGATCCGAACTCGGCCACGTCCGAGTTTTATGTGAACCTGGTGGACAACTTGTTTTTGGATTACCGGGACAGCGCCAACCCGGGTTATGCGGTGTTTGGCACGGTAGTGCAGGGCATGGGCGTGGTCGATGCGATCGCGTCGCAGCCCACTGGCACGCTGAATGGTGCCCAAAATGTGCCACTGTCCGATGTCACCATCACGTCGGCGGTGCAGGTACGCTGACAGGCTTTATGCTGCCATCAAGGCGGCTGATGGTGCAGGGGCCTTGGCTCAAGAATGTGCGTTTGGTGCCGATATTCCATAACGCTAACCACTTCTTGCCATGCAGCTTATTTACAAATCACCCGAAAAGTTCGAAATTCCTGTGCGGCACAGGTACGTCTTTGACGGCATGAGTGTGGGCGATAGCTTGTTTTTTGACGACTTCAAGCTGGCCGAGAACGCCCGGGTGGCCGCCATCCAGTTCGCCAAAAGGCGAAATCCCGATTGGAAGTTCGGGATTCGCAAGATGAACAATGGTTGGCGGATTTTTCGGATGGTTTAACGGCCTGAACAGCTGTTGATGTTGCAAGGGCAGTCGTAGATGTCGCCCACGATGGTGGTGAGGTAGCGGGAGTTACTTAGGTGGGTGCCTTCGCGCAGCATGATGTCGGTTTGACCCAACATGTGGTTGCTGCTGGGCATGGCCGTTTCGGAGTGGTGCACCACGGTCACCCATTTACCGCCCATGAGAAAGGCGCGGTTTTTGAACAGGTTGAGAGCAGAGCTGAAGTCGCTGTTGGTGCGCACGCGGTAGCGCTGGATGAGGGCGCAGCTGTTGACGGTGGCGTAAACCTGTGAGCCGACGATGATGGATTTCGATTGGGCCGTCTCTTGGTACAAAGCGTCAGGCTGCATCAGGGTTGCATCTTTGTCCATGACGCCGATGGCAGCAACGCGCTGGTCAATGCCAACGCAAGCGGTCAGCAAAAGGGCAGAGGTCAGGACGATCAGGGTCGATATTTTCATGTTGGCGGGCCTTGGGGTGAGGTGATTGACGATGAGTCGGAGTGTTGACAACTTGTTGTTTTTATTATCACTTTGCCCTTTGGGCGCTGTCCATGCTTGCTTGTGTAACAGCCGTAACTTGTTTGCTTAGGTGTGCAATAAAAGGTACTTATGCGGGATCAATACACCCAAAGCACGTTGTGGCCCGCCATGCCTGCGTTGGCGGTGCCCACAATCAAAATTTCTGACGAATCGTTGCCGGTATGCAGGTAGCAGCCATCACCCAGGGACACCCAGCCGATGGATTCGGCTTCGATTTCAGCCAATTCGCGCCAGAATTCGGCTTCGATGTCAGCAGTTGATGTGGTGCCAGTGTTGGGCGTCATGTCGTTGCAACGGTCAGGTGGGCTTTTGGCTAAGGCGGTTTCAGTTTGACGAGAGCAAGATAGGATTGTAGTGAGTGAGGTAAAGGCTCAAGTTTTGGCCCTTGGGGCCGATTCTTGACAGACTGAGTGCTGACATGTTGTGCAGCGCTCTCAACCCGAGATTTGTCAACGATGTTGCGCCTTTGGATGTCTGTGGTGGGTTTGTTGCTGGTGTCAGGGTGCGCCAGTTTTTTGCATGGCGACGAACAGCAGGTGCAAGTTACAGCCATGTGCAAGGACCGCGTTGTGCCGGCGGCGTGCGTGGCGCAAAACGGCAAAGGTGTTTGGCATTTTCAGACGCCTGGCACCATTCAGGTGCGCAAAGATATGTCGTCTTTGCAAATCGCCTGCAAATCACTTTTTTTCCCTGAAATCACGGCCACTGTGCCTTCGCGGCTGAATTTGTCGATGGCGGGCAATTTGTTGGTGGGCGGTGTGGTGGGTGCCGGGGTTGACGTTTACCGGGGCACGGGTTTTGCCTATGCTTCCGATGTGCGAATTGCTTACCCGTTGTGCCGCTGATCACGGTCTTTAGGATCTCCAATGAAAAATGTCAAATGGTGGGTGTTGTGCGCGGTGTTGCCGTTATTGGCAGCTTGCGGTGGCGGTGGCAGTTCCAGTCGCTGTAGTTTGCTGGGTGGGGCAGTGTGTGATCCGGCCGATCCGGTGGTGAATTTGGCACCGGTCGCGCAAGCTGGGGCTAATCAAAGTGTGTTGCTGGGCCTTGGTGCTGTGCAACTTGATGGCAGTGGTAGCACCGATGCGAATGGAGACGCCATTACTTACCAGTGGGTCATGTTCTCAAAACCATCGCGCAGTGCATCTGCTTTGATGAACAGCACCTCGGTCAGGCCAAGCTTTACGCCCGATGTCAATGGCGCTTATGTGTTTTCATTGGTGGTGTCTGATGGCAAGTTGAGTAGCGCGCTGTCTTTGGTCACTGTCACGGCTTCTGAGGTGAATGCGCCCCCTGTGGCCAATGCTGGTGTAGATCAGAGCGTGCTGGTTAACGCCGTAGTAACGCTGGACGGTCGGGACAGTTCGGACGCCAACCGGGATGACGAGTTGACGTTCACCTGGTCACTGGTACGGCCGGATGGCAGCTCCCAGGTCTTGACGGGTGTACGTCCGACATTCACCGCTGCCTTGACAGGTTCCTACACCGCCAGCCTGACGGTGCGCGATGCTGTGTCTTCGAGCGAACCAGATGCAGTACGTGTGGTCGTGTCAGCGGTCAATGCACCGCCCGTCGCGGTGATCATGGCGCTTTCGAGCGTGGTGGCGGGCAGTGCGGTCCAGCTCAGCGCCGCTGGCAGTACGGATGGCAATCGAGATGCCTTGACCTACAGATGGTCCTTGTTGAACAAGCCAATGAGAGCCTCGGGCGCATTGGCAGACAGCGCAGCGGTGTTGGCAACCCCAACGCTGGTGAACTCGGCCTTTACCGCTGATGTGGCGGGTGTATATGTGATCAGCTTGGTGGTGAACGACGGCAAAGCGAACAGTGATCCGGTCACAATGGCAGTGACTGCTTCAGCCTTGAATTTGCCCCCGGTGGCCAACGCAGGACCTGAGCAGGTGGTGGCCGTGGCCGCAGTGGTGACCATGAATGGCAGTGCCAGTACGGATGCCAATGGTGACACCCTGACTTACCAATGGGCTTTGACCACCAAACCCACTGCTTCTGTGGCAACGTTGGTGGGCCCAACGACCGAGATGCCGACCTTTACGGCCGATATAGCGGGCTTTTATGTGGCCACTTTGACGGTGAACGATGGCAAGGGCGGCTCACATGTCTCACGGGTTTTGATCAAAGCCGAGTGAGTTTAAAAAATTCATATAGGAATGCGATATACTCGCTTCTTATATGAACTTTCAGATCCGTGTCCCTCTTCACACAACGGCCGAGCAACATGCTCGGCTGGGTGCTTTGCGGGTGGTATTTGCGCAGGTTTGCAACCAGCTGTCGCCCCATGTGCAGCAGTCGCGGGTGTGGAATCGGGTGGCTTTGCACCATTTGCATTACCGCGCTTTACGGGCGCAGTTTCCGGCTTTGGGTTCGCAGATGGTGTGCAACGCCATTTATGCGGTGTCCAAAATGGCCCGCTTGATTTATCAACACCCCCAAAGTCCCTTCAATCCAGCGCTCAAGTCGGGCGCGGCTTTGCCGCTTTTGCGTTTTGCAGACAACTGCCCGGTATATTTTGACCGCCACACCTTGAGCATCAAGCCGGGTCAGTTGTCGCTGTTCACCATGGACGGACGCATGCGTTTTGACCTGACCCTGAGTGCCGATAAATTGGCCATTTTTGAGCAAGCCAAACTGCGCGAAATCGTGCTCAATGAGCGGGCTGACAAGGTGTTTGAGTTGTCGTTTTATCTGGATTCGGCCGGTGTGGCGAATCTGCCCGAGGGCGATACGCCCGCTGTGCCGAGCGTGGAGGGTGCAGTGCCTTCCGGCTTCATTCCCGAATATGTTTCTGTTGAGGTGGCTCCATGAAGTCTGGTTCTGCGGTATCCGAGTTGCGCATGGCGCTGTGGGAGAACAAGCCGGCTTGGCGCCAAGCGGTGCTGATGAGTTGGGTGATTGGCTTATTGGGCTTCACCTCTACGGTTTACATGCTCCAGGTTTACGAGCGGGTGGTGAACAGCCGCGATGTGACGACGCTCTTGATGTTGACCGTGGTCACCTTGGGGGCCTACGCGGTGATGGAGCTGATCGAGAAGTTTCGCTCCCGTTTGTTGTGGGGGGCGGGTATCGAATTTGAGCTGCGCATGGCCGACCGTGTGTACAACGCGATGTTTGATGGTTTGCTGAAAAAGCAGATGGGTGGCGCCATGTCGGTGCAAAACGATTTCAAAACCGTGCGTGACTTTTTCAACAACCCGGCTTTGGGGGCGATGTTTGAGTTGCCCATTGCCCTGGTTTCGCTGGTATTGATTTTTGCCATCAGCCCAGTGCTGGGTTGGGCGGCTTTGGTGGGTGCTGCTGCGCAGACTTTGGTGACTTGGCTGATTCAGCGCACTTCGCGTGAGCCTTTGCAAGAGGCACAGCGCCGTTCGCAAGAGGCACAGACCTATGCCGAGGCTTCGCTGCGCAATGCGCAGGTGATGGAGTCGATGGGCATGCTGGATGCGGTGATGGGCCAGTGGCAGAAGAAGCAGCGGGCTTTTTTGGCTTACCAAGCCAAGGCGTCAGAGTCAGCCGGCGGTTTGAACGCGGTGTCCAAGTTGTTGCAGCAGTTGATGGGCTCGGTGTTGCTGGGCTTGAGTGCCTGGTTGCTGCTGTTCAACCAGCTCAATGGCGGCGCGGCCATGATGATCATCAGCTCAGTTTTGGGCGGTCGTTTATTGGCACCACTCACCCAAATTGCACAGCAGTGGAGCGCGGTGGCCACTGTGTCGGGGGCTTGGGTGCGTTTGTCCAGTTTGCTGCAGAACGTGCCAGCGCGTGAAAAGAACATGGCTTTGCCAGCGCCCAAGGGCGAGTTGACGGTGGAGTCTTTGGTGGCGGCTGCACCTGGCCAGTCGCAAGCGATTTTGCGGGGTTTGCAGTTTGGTTTGCCTGCGGGGCAGGTGTTGGCCGTGGTGGGGCCTTCGGCTTCGGGCAAAACGTCGCTGGCCAAGTTGTTATTGGGCATTTGGCAACCGCAGGCGGGCAAGGTACGCCTGGATGGCGTGGATGTACACACTTGGGACAAGGCCGAGTTGGGCCCGCACTTGGGCTATTTGCCGCAAGGGGTCGAGTTGCTGGAGGGCACGCTTGCCGAAAACATCGCCCGCTTTGGCGATTTGGACATGCCTCGCATCGAACAAGCTGCGGCTTTGGTGGGCTTGCATGAATTCATTTTGGCTTTGCCCAAGGGCTATGAGACGCCCGTGGGCCGGGATGGTGGTTTGCTGTCGGGCGGTCAACGTCAGCGTGTGGCGCTGGCCCGTGCTTTGTATGGCGATCCGGTGTTTGTGGTGCTGGATGAGCCCAATTCAAGTCTGGACGAGGCGGGCGATGCGGCCTTGACGCAGGCGATTGGCACGATGAAGTCGCGTGGCACGACGTTTGTCATCAACACGCACCGCACCAGTGTGTTGTCGGTGTCTGACTGGGTGTTGGTGCTCAAGGATGGGACACAGCAGCTGTATGGCCCGACTGCTGAGGTTTTGCAAAAGTTGATGCCTGCTGCGGTGTCTGTGTCGGCGCAGACTGCGTGAGGTTCAAAATGATTAACAACAAGATGGTAATGCGCGATCCTTTGTCCACGGTGATGTGGACTTTTAAGCGCGAGTTTTTGACGGTGGCGGTGTTCAGCATGGTGGTCAACCTGCTGATGTTGACGCCAACCTTGTACATGCTTCAGGTCTTTGACCGAGTGCTGCTTAGCCAGAGTCAATTGACGTTATTGGTGGTGTCGCTGTTGACGTTGTTCTTGTTTGCCATGATGGCATTTGGCGAGTGGGCACGTTCGATTTTGTTGGTGCGCACCGGCGTCAAACTGGACCAGGCCTTGAGCCAGAAGGTGTTTCGGTCCAGCTTTTTGTCGTACTTGAACCCGTCGGAGTCCGACCCTGCCAAGGCCTTTGGCTATCTGATCAGTTTGCGCCAGTTCATGACGGGCAATGGTGTGTTTGCCTTGTTTGACAGCCCGTGGGTGCCGATTTATATCGCGGTGTTGTTCTTGCTGCACCCGGTGCTGGGCTTGGTGGCCATTGTGTTTGCCTTGGTGCAGACCTCGATCGCTTGGTATGGCCACAAGCTGGGCAAAGAGATGCAAACGGATTCTGCCCAGTCGCAAGCCGATGCGCAGAAGTTCATGCAGTCCAAGCTGCGCAACATTGAGGTGTTGTCGTCGATGGGCATGTTGGAGGGTTTGTTTGCCCGCTGGCAAAAGCTGCAGTACAAGGCTTTGTTGCAGGGCGGTTCGGCCCAGCATCGTTTGGGAGCGGTTTCGGCGATCAGCAAATTTGTGCGTTACACCCAACAGTCTTTGAGTCTGGGTGTGGGTGCGTGGTTGGTGATTGTGGGAGAGATCAGCCCGGGCGCCATGATCGCGGCGAACGTGTTGACGACCCGAGCTCTCGCGCCGATCGATTTGCTGGTGATGTCCTGGCCTGGCTTTTTGACGAGCAAGACGGCCTATGAGCGCTTAAAGGAGTTGATGGGTTTCCAGCACAAGGGGCGCGAGAAAACTTTGACCGATGTGCCTTTGGGGCAACTCAAGGTCGAGGGCTTGACGGTGCGTGTGCCGGGCCGCGACAAGCCTGTACTGAGCAAGGTGGACTTTGTGGCGCTTCCGGGCACGGTGACGGTGGTGTTGGGGCCTTCGGGTTCTGGCAAGTCCACCTTGGCGCGTTCCATGCTGGGGATTTGGCCCGAGTTTGAAGGGCGTATTTTGTTGGACGAACAGGACATCACGCAGTGGACGCGTGAGAGCCTGGGGCCGCATTTGGGCTATTTGCCGCAAGACATCGAGTTGTTCGATGGCACGATTGCCGAGAACATTGCCCGCATTGGTGAGGTGAATTCCGAGCAGGTGATTGCTGCCGCGCAGGCGGCGGGTTTGCACCAGATGATTTTGCGTTTTCCCAAGGGGTATGACACCCGGGTGGGACAAGCGGGCTCCTTCCTGTCGGGCGGGCAGCGTCAGCGCATTGGCCTGGCGCGCGCCTTGTACGGGCAGCCGGTCTTGGTGGTGCTGGATGAACCCAATGCCAACCTGGACGACGAGGGCGAAAACGCTTTGCTCAATGCGGTGCTCTTGCTCAAGCAGCAGGGCAAGACGGTGGTCTTGATCAGCCACCGTCAAGGTGTACTCAAGGTCGCCGACCGTTTGGTCATCATGCAAGACGGCCTGGTGGTGGCCAGTGGCCCGCGCGATGGCGTGTTGGCCGCTTTGCAAAAGCAGCGTGATGCGGCGGCTGGAGCGGCTGGGGCATCTGCACCAGCGGTTCAGCCTGCGACTTAATTCGCCGTTTATCGGTCAGCCATTTAGATTTTTTGGGGTTTGTGATGTTGAATCAAAAATTGTCAGCTCAAAAGAGCGCACCCGTTGAGGATGTGAATGCCAAGGCGAATGGCGAGGAGGCTTCGTTGCGAGCTTCTTCGGACACGGCAGGCATTGGTCGCAAGGGCTTGTGGGTGCTGGGTTTGGGTTTGGGGGGCTTTTTGTTGTGGGCAGCTTTGGCGCCTTTGGACGAAGGTGTGCCCACCGCAGGTGTGGTGAGCATCGACACCAAGCGCAAGCAGGTGCAGCATTTGTCGGGGGGTATCGTCAAAGAAGTGCTGGTGCGCGAGGGTGATGTCGTCAAGCAAGACCAGGTGCTGATGCGTCTTGACGAGGCGGTGACCCGTGCCAATTTTGAATCGGTGCGTCAGCGTTACTTGGGCCTGAATGCGATGCAAAGCCGCTTGCAGGCTGAGCAGAATGGGGCCGGTAAAGTGACGTTTTCGCCCGAGGTGATGGCGGCCACATCGGACCCGTTCATTGCGCAACAGGTGAATAACCAGCGGCAGTTGTTCGATTCGCGCAGGCAGGCTTTGCAGGCTGAGTTGCAAAGCATGCAAGAGGCCATGCAGGGCATGCGCGTCCAGCGTGAGTCGGCGCAGGCGGTGGTGGTGCAGCGGCAACGCCAATTGGCCATTCTGAATGAAGAGTTGGTCAATGTCCGTGAGTTGGTCAAGGATGGCTATGCCCCACGCAACCGGCAGATGGAAATTGAGCGCATGTTGGCCGATGTGCAAGCGGCTTTGGCCGATTTGAACGGCAGTATTTTGCGCGCTAGCAGTTCTATTGCCGAGATGACGCAGCGCAGTTTGGCGCGGCAGTCTGAGTACCGCAAAGAGGTAGAGTCCACTTTGGCCGATATCTCGCGCGAGGTGCAGGCCGATGCAGAAAAGTTCACCGCCATTCAGGCTGACTTGAAGCGTGTGGACATTCGCGCCCCTGCCGCAGGTCAGGTGGTGAGCTTGGCGGTGCAGACGGTAGGAGCTGTGGTGCAGCCTGGACAGAAGCTGATGGACATCGTGCCGGAGCGTCAGGTGTTGGTTTTAGAGTCGCAGATTCCGCCGCACTTGATCGACAAGGTTCACGCGGGGTTGCCCACAGACATCCGCTTCAACACTTTTGCGCATTCCCCCCAGTTGGTGGTTGAGGGCAAGGTGATTTCAGTTTCGGGTGATTTGTTGACCGATCCAGGCAATCCACCGATCAGTTACTTTTTGGCAAGGCTTGAAGTTACGCCAGAGGGCATGAAGACCCTGGGCAATCGCCAGATGCAAGCGGGCATGCCGGCCGAGGTGGTGATCAAGACCGGGTCACGGTCGATGCTGACATACATGTTGAACCCCTTGCTCAAGCGCTTGGCGGGTTCCATGAAGGAGGAGTGATGGCTTTGCCTTATCGTCAAACTGTGTTGGGTCTTGCCTTGTTGGCTGCTTGTTCGGCAGCGCCGGCGATGAATTTGTTGCAGGCCTATCAAGCAGCCCTTGAGCAAGATGCTACTGTACGGGCCGGACGTGCCGCATTGGCTTCGGGCATGGAGCGATTGCCGCAGGCACGGTCGCAGTTGTTGCCTGCGGTCAGTGCCAATGTGGGGCGTAATCAGAACCAGCTGTCGACAACATCGGTCAACTTGTTGGGCAACAACTCGGTCAGCCAGGACAGTTATTACAGCTTCAACAATACGCTGTCTTTGCGCCAGCCCTTGTTCAATTTGCCGCGCTATTTCCAGGTCAAGCAGGCCGAGCACCTGGTGCAGGAGTCTGTGGCCAATTACGACCGCGAGGTGCAAAACCTGGTGGTGCGTGTGGGTGGGGCTTATATGGAGGCCTTGCTGGCCGCTGAGAGTTTGAAGTTGGTTCAAGCGCAAAAACGCCAATACACGGTCATGGTGGATGCAGCCCGTAAGGCTTTGGTTGCCGGCACAGGCACCCGCACGGACATTGACGATGCCCAGTCGCGCTTGGACATGGCGCTGGCCAATGAGCTGGAGGCGCGCCAGAACGAAGACTACACACGCAAGCAGTTGGAGTTGATGGTCAATCAGCCATTGTCTGCCTTGTCTGGCCTGGGTGCGCAGGGTGTGTCTGCAGTGAGCCAGGTGGTCAATGCTTTGCCGTATTGGGTCGATTTGGCGCACACCAATAGCCCTGAAATCAGGGCGCTGTCGGCCCGTTTGGATGCGGCTGCAAAAGAAATTTCCAGGGCCCAATCTGCCCATGCACCGACCTTGGATGCGGTGGCGCAATGGTCTGACAGTGGCAACGAGAACGTGACGCGCTTGAACTCTCGCTTTGAAAACAAGGCGATCGGGTTTCAGTTGTCGGTGCCCTTGTACCAAGGTGGGGCTGTCAACTCTCAAGTTCGTCAAGCGGTGGCAGAAAAAACCCGCGTCGAGGAATCCCTAGAGTCTTTGCGCCGTGATTTGAACTTGCGCGTGCACAAAGAATACCGGGGTGTGACCGAGGGCTTGTTGCGCATCCGGGCGTTGGAGCAAGCCTTGCGTTCGGCCACGCAATTGCTGGATTCGACGCAAAAGTCGCAGCGGGCAGGCGTTCGCACCATGCTCGACGTGCTCAATGCAGAGCAGCAACTCGTGACCGTCAACCGCGACTTGATCCAGGCCCGCTATGTGTACCTGATATCGCGTTTGCGTTTGTCGTCTTTGGCCGGTGTGGATGCCGTGACCGCAGTCACAGAAATCAACCAAGCATTCGCCCCTTGATTCGTTAATTGGGGTCTGACCCCAATTAATTGAACTTAATTGGGGTCAGATCCCAATTAATTTGTTGGGTTCAGCAAGCGCTGAACAACTTGCGCAAAACCAGCGCCCCGTTCGCCGGGGCTGATGTAGCTTGGGCGGTGGGCGAGTTGTGATTCAAAGCGGCGTATGTTGGCCACGCCGATGCTGTGGGGAAAGTGCGCAAACATGACCTGGTCGTTGGTGGAGTCCCCCACATAGACCCAGTGGTTGATCTCGGCATCGAGGTCGCGTCCCCACAACTCGCGCACGATCCAGCGCGCCCCGGTGAGCTTGCTGTGCTCGCCAAACCAACCGTTGATATGGATGCTGCTGACGGTGGCGGTCATGCCTTCGGCTTGCATGAATCGCACCACAGCATCGATGGCGGCCGGGGGCAGGTGCGTGAACTCGCTGTGGTCAATCGCGATGTCGGTTTCGCGTCCGGCGCTGTCTTGCGAGCGGGTTGCCCCGGGCACCGTGTGTTCAATGTGCGCCAGCACCTGCTGCATGCGGGCGAAGTTAGCGCTGCGGGTGGTGTGGTCTTGCTGGTACAGCTTGTGCAGGCCTTGTTCGGTGGTGTGCTGCAGGCCCACTGCGCCGTTTTCGGCCACGATGGCGTCAACCGGCCAGCTGGCGGCAAACGGCGCGCTCCACCCTACGGGTCGCCCAGTGATCGGCACCACATGCAGGCCCGCTGACTTCAGGTCTGCCAGGGCTTGCAAGGCATCGGGGGTGATAGTGCCTTCGGTCGTCAGCGTGTCGTCGATGTCGGTGAAGACGCCAACGATGGGGCATGGAACCTGCCAACTGGAGAGGGGGCGCATCTGGTGAGTTGGTTTTATTTAATTGGGGTCAGACCCCAATTAAATCCTTAGCCTGCGGAGCCCAGTGCCAGGCCTGCGTGTTCGCGCAGGGGGTGGAAGTGGATTTTGGGGAAGCGTTCTTGCGCCAGTCGCACGTCGTAGGGGCTGGTGCACAAATAGGCCAGCGTACCAGCCGCATCGAGCGACATGCGCTGCGGGTAGGCGTTGGTGAATTCGCGCAGTTCGGCCGGGGTGTCGGCTGTGATCCAGCGGGCGCCGGTGTATTGGCAGCCCTCTAACCTCACGTCACAGTCGTATTCGGCTTTCAGGCGGTGTTGCACCACTTCAAACTGCAATTGACCGACGGCGCCCAACAGCATGGGCCCGCCGATTTCGGGTTTGAAGACCTGGATCGCACCTTCTTCGCCGAGCTGGTCGAGGCCTTGCTGCAGCTGTTTGGTGCGCAGCGGGTTTTTCAAAATCACCGTCATGAAAAGTTCGGGTGCAAAAAACGGCAGGCCCGTGAACAGCAGGTTGGCGCCGTCGGTGATGGTGTCGCCCAACTGCACACCGCCGTGGGTGGTAAAGCCAATGATGTCGCCTGCATAGGCTTCGTCCACTGCTTCGCGGCGTTGACTCAAAAACGTGACCACGCTGGTGGGGCGCAGCTCTTTGGCGGTGCGCTGCACCTTGAGCTTCATGCCGGGCGTGTATTTGCCAGAGGCCATGCGCACAAAGGCGATGCGGTCGCGGTGGTTGGCGTCCATGTTGGCTTGCACCTTGAACACCACCCCTGAAAACGCGCTGTCTTCGGGTTGGATTTCTTTGACCACCGGTTGCTTGTTGACCAACACTGAACTGGTGCGGGGGCGGGGCGGTGGGGCCAGGTCCACCAGAGCGTCAAGCACTTCCATCACGCCAAAGTTGTTCACGCCAGAGCCGAAGAACACAGGCGTTTGTTTGCCCGCCAGAAAGGCGGCTTCGTCAAACGCGGGCGATGCGCCGGTGGCCAGCTCCATGCTGTCCATGGCGGTCTGCCATTCCATGCCAAAGCGCTCGGCCAGTTGGGCTTGCTCAGTCAGTGGGATGGTTTCAAAGTCTTGCGGCAGGCGTTCTGAGCCAGAGTCGAACACCGTCATGGCCTGTGTGCGCAGGTTGATGATGCCGCCAAACGATTTGCCCTGGCCGACAGGCCAGGTCATGGGCACGCAGGGCATGCCCAGCTCGCGTTCGACTTCGTCGAGGATGTCGAGCGGGTCGCGCACTTCGCGGTCCATCTTGTTCACAAAGGTGATGATGGGCGTGTCGCGCTGAC
>JBIKKE010000223.1:0-4684 GCA_044360575.1 Limnohabitans sp.
TGCCTGATGACCATAGCAAGTTGGCCCCACTCCTTCCCATCTCGAACAGGACCGTGAAACGACTTAGCGCCGATGATAGTGCGGATTCCCGTGTGAAAGTAGGACATCGTCAGGCTTCTAACAGCCCAAAACGCCTCACCGTCCGGTGGGGCGTTTTGCTTTGTGCGAAGCATTTCTTCATACGCACCACCCCTCAGTTTTTTGATTCTCTACGGGTTTGCCCCCGATTGACCGTCACCTCGTTTGCTTAAATACTTGAGGCCTGAAATATATAGGCCTTAATCAATGGCCTGTGTGGTCTGTAGCAAAGAGAACAAATATGAAAATCGTGTGCATTGGCGGTGGTCCCTCGGGTTTGTACTTCGCGTTGCTGATGAAAAAACTTGGCCCCCACCACGACATCACCGTGGTGGAGCGCAACAAGCCCTACGACACCTTTGGTTGGGGCGTGGTGTTTTCGGACCAGACACTGGAGAACATGCGCGAGTGGGACAAAGAAACCGCTGCAGAGGTTGAGCAAGCCTTTAACCATTGGGATGACATCGAGCTGCACTTCAAAGACCGAGTGATCCGCTCAGGTGGTCACGGCTTTGTGGGTATCGGGCGCAAAAAGTTGCTCAACATCTTGCAAGAACGCTGCGAGCAAGTGGGCGTCAAGCTCATGTTTGAGCAAGACGTGAGTTCAGATCTGGACTTTCCCGATGCGGACTTGATCATCGCAAGTGATGGTGTGAATTCGCGGGTGCGCAGCCGACTGCCTGAAGTGTTCAAGCCCGATATCGTCACGCGACCCAATCGCTTCATTTGGCTCGGCACCAACCGCCAGTACGACGCCTTCACATTTCTCTTCGAAAAGACCGAGCACGGGTGGTTTCAGGCCCACGTCTACAAGTTCGACAACCAGACCTCGACCTTCATTGTCGAGTGCCCCGAGCACGTCTGGCTGGCACACGGCCTTGACAAAGCAGACCAAGACGCATCCATTGCCTTTTGCGAAAAGCTCTTCGCCAAAAACTTGCAGGGCGAAAAGTTGATGACCAACGCTCGCCATCTGCGCGGCTCAGCATGGCTCAACTTTCAGCGCGTCAAGTGCGCCAACTGGTCGAACTTCAACGGCAACAGCTATGTGGTGTTGATGGGCGACGCTGTGCACACCGCGCACTTTGCGATCGGCTCGGGTACCAAGCTCGCGCTCGAAGACGCCATCGAGTTGGTGCGCCAATTCAAGGCCTTGGGAGACACCGCCGACCGTATTCCCGAGGTTCTAAAGCACTACCAAGCCGTGCGCGAGATCGATGTGATCCGCTTGCAAAACGCCGCCTGGAACGCGATGGAGTGGTTCGAGGTGTGTGCTGAACGCTACTGCGACCAGCTCGAACCCGAGCAATTCATGTACTCCATGCTCACTCGCAGCCAGCGCATCAGCCACGAAAATTTACGTCTGCGAGACAAGGCTTGGCTGGAGGGCTACGAAGCCTGGTTTGCAGGCCGCACGGCGCAGCCGGGCATCCGCCCGCCCATGTTCACACCCTATACCTTGCGCTCGGTCATGCTCAAAAACCGCGTGGTGGTTTCACCCATGGCGCAATACATGGCCGTGGATGGTCGAGTGGCAGAAGACCATCTGGTGCACCTTGGCGCACGCGCCATGGGGGGTGCAGCTTTGGTGATGGTCGAGATGACCGCGCCCAGCGCCGATGGCCGCATCACCCACGGCTGCCCAGGGCTGTGGAACAATGAGCAGACCGAAGATTTCCAACGCATCACCCACTGGGTACACACCAAATCCGACGCAAAAATCGGCCTGCAAATTGGACACGCTGGACCCAAAGGCTCCACCTGCCGCCCCTGGCAAGGCGCGGGCATGGACCAGCCTGTGCCCGCTGATGACGCCGAAGGCAACTGGCCATTGTTTGCGGCATCTGCCCAGCCCTATCTGCAGCACGGCGATGTGCCCCGCGCGATGACCCGCGCCGACATGGATCGCATCACGGCGGATTTTGTAGCTTCCGCACAGCGCGCAACCCAAGCGGGCTTCGACTGGCTCGAACTGCACTGCGCGCACGGCTACTTGTTGTCGAGCTTCATCAGCCCACTCACCAACCAACGCACAGACGAATATGGCGGCTCGCTTGCTAACCGCCTGCGATACCCGCTGGAGGTGTTCAAAGCGGTGCGCGAAGTCTGGCCTGCACACCTGCCCATGTCGGTGCGCATCTCAGCGCACGACTGGGTCGAGGGCGGCATTACGCCCACCGATGCGGTCGAGATCGCCCGCGCCTTCAAAGCCGCAGGCGCCGACATGATCGACTGCTCGTCAGGCCAGGTCAGCGCCAAGCAAAAGCCCACTTACGGCCGGATGTACCAAACCCCGTTTGCAGACCGCATCCGCCAAGAAGCCGGCATCGCCACCATCGCGGTGGGTGCGATCAGTGAAGCAGACCACGTCAACAGCATCCTGGCCGCAGGCCGCGCCGACCTGTGCGCCGTGGCCCGCCCGCACCTGGCCAATCCGGCCTGGACACTGACCGAAGCCGCGCGCATTGGCTACAAAGACATCGCTTGGCCCCGTGCCTACGAGTCAGGCAAGCCCCAGCTCGAAGCGGGCTTTGCCCGTGAGCGTGCGATGCAGACTGCGAGTAAGGGGGATTGAGATGACCCCAGAACTGCAAGGCCGCCACGCCCTCGTCACCGGTGCGGGTGCAGGCATCGGCGCAGCCATTGCGCTGCAGCTGGCCCAAGCGGGCTGTCGTATCACGCTCTGCGGCCGCTCGCAGGGCACCCTGCAAGCCCAGGCCGAAGCGCTGCGCGCACAAGTGCCCGATGTGGCCGTGTTGATCGCACCCATGGACGTGGCCGATGAACACGCCGTGCAAGCGGTGGTGCAGCAGGCGCAGTCGCGCTTCGGCCCCGTCAACATTCTGGTCAACAACGCCGGCCAGGCGAGCAGCCAGCCCTTTGCCAAAACCGATGCCGCGCTCTGGCAGCAGATGCTGAACGTCAACCTCACGGGCACCTACCACTGCATTCAAGCCGTGCTGCCGGGCATGCTCGAAGCCGCGAAAGCCGGCACGCCTGGCCGGATCGTCAATATCGCCAGCACCGCAGGCCTGAAGGGCTACGCCTATGTCAGCGCGTATGCGGCGGCCAAGCACGGTGTGGTGGGCCTGACCAAAGCGCTCGCACTCGAATTGGCACGCAAGGGCGTGACCGTGAACGCCATTTGTCCCGGCTACACCGAGACCGACATCGTGCGCGAAGCGGTACAAAACATTGTTGGCAAAACCGGCAAGAGTGAAGCCGAAGCGCGACAGGCCCTGGCCGCCAACAACCCGCAGCAGCGCCTGGTTCAGCCCCACGAAGTGGCGCAAAGCGTGCTGTGGCTGTGCGCCGCAGGCAGCGACGCCATCAACGGCCAAGCCATTGCCATCGACGGCGGGGAGTTGGCAGGATGAACAGCATGACAGACATGGAAGTGCGCGCCCACGCCGACCACCACGCCTCGCTGCGCCTGTGGTTGCGGCTGCTGTCGTGCACCACCCGCATCGAAGACACCATCCGCCAGCGCCTGCGCGAGCAGTTCGACATCACGCTGCCGCGCTTTGACCTGATGGCTCAGCTCGAACGCGAGCCGCAAGGCCTGTCGATGAGCGAGCTGTCGCGCCGCATGATGGTCACGGGGGGCAACGTCACCAGCATCGTCGATCAATTGGAAAAAGAACAACTGGTGCAGCGCCAAACGCAAGTCGGCGACCGCCGCTCTTTCACCGTCAGCTTGACCGAGGCTGGCCGCAGCGCTTTTGCCGCCATGGCCCTGGCGCACGAAGGCTGGGTGGTCGAGTTGTTTGACCCGCTGGCCGAGAACGAACAAACACAACTGCATCAACTGCTGGGTACCTTGAAGTCCGGCAAACGTACCCATCAAGAGGAGAGGTCATGACCCAACGCTACTTGCCCGGCCAGCCGCACCAGCTGCCACGCCACAACCAACCCATGGCGGGCTACCAGCCCGAGCATTTCTTGCTGGCCGTCAAAGACGGTGTGGCCACGGTCAGCCTGAACCGCCCCGAGCGCAAGAACCCGCTGTCGTTCGACTCGTATGCCGAGCTGCGCGACTTCTTCCGCGCATTACCCTATGCGCCCGACATCCACGCGGTGGTCATCACAGGCGCCGGGGGCAACTTCTGCTCCGGTGGTGATGTGCACGAAATCATCGGCCCGCTCACCAAACTCGACATGCCGGGCCTCTTGGCCTTCACCCGCATGACGGGCGACTTGGTCAAGGCCATGCGCGCCTGCCCGCAACCCATCATTGCCGCCATTGACGGCGTGTGCGCCGGGGCCGGGGCGATCTTGGCCATGGCGTCCGACCTGCGTTATGGCACCGAGCGCAGCAAAACCTATTTCTTGTTCAACAAAGTCGGCTTGGCCGGTTGCGACATGGGCGCTTGCGCATTGCTGCCGCGCATCATCGGCCAAGGCCGCGCGAGTGAATTGCTGTTCACTGGGCGCGGCCTGGGCGCACTGGAGGCCGAGCGCTGGGGTTTTTACAACCGCGTGTGCGAGGCCGACAGCGTGCTGGCCGATGCGCAGGCCATCGCTGCCCAGCTGGTGGCGGGCCCCACCTTTGCCAACGGCATCACCAAAAAAATGCTGCAACAAGAATGGAACATGGGCGTGGACG
>JBIKKE010000224.1:0-4653 GCA_044360575.1 Limnohabitans sp.
GGGCGCGCTTCTTTGTACAGGCGCGGCACGGTTTCCATGTTGTGGTTCATCACGTCAGGCGGTGCGGCTTTCAGGATCTCCAGGGCCCTGTCATCGCGGCCCCGGAAATCCGGCACCAGCACCTCGATCTGGGTGGTGGGTGACAACTCGCGCGTCTTGCGAATGCAATCCACAAAGTGGCCAGCACCGCCGTCACGCAGGTCGTCGCGGTCCACGCTGGTGATGACCACGTATTGCAGTTTGAGTTGCGCAATCGTTTTGGCCAAGTTGTCGGGCTCGTTCACATCCAGAGGATCGGGGCGGCCGTGGCCCACGTCGCAAAACGGGCAGCGGCGGGTGCACTTGTCGCCCATGATCATGAAGGTGGCCGTGCCCTTGCCAAAGCACTCGCCGATGTTGGGGCAGCTGGCCTCTTCGCACACCGTCACCAGTTTATTGGCGCGCAGGATGTCCTTGATTTCGTAAAAGCGGGTGGTGGGCGAGCCGGCCTTGACGCGGATCCACTCGGGCTTTTTCAACACTTCGGCCTGCTCGACCTTGACCGGAATGCGCGAGAGCTTGGCCGCCGCTTTTTGCTTGGCCATGGGGTCATAGTTTTCAACGCTTTGCGCTTCGCGAACCACGTTGCGTTCGGTGGGGGTGTTGCTCATCAGTTTCTTTCGGTCGCCGCAAGGCGGCGGGTCAGGTGCGTCAATTGGGGGCGGTGCTTCACAGTCGGGCGGCGAGTTGGCCTGCCAGCACCCGGGCGGCTTCTTCCCAAGTGGTTTCTACGCCGATTGTAAAAAGGTCCACGGTTTTCAAGCCGGCATAGCCACAGGGGTTGATACGCTCAAAGGGTTGAAGGTCCATGGCCACGTTCAGGGCTGCACCGTGGTACGTGCAGTGGCGGCTGACTTTTATCCCTAAGGCGCTGATTTTGCCCAGGCCCTTGAACGGATCGCCCGCCGGGGTTGGGCCGACCAGGGCCGCGTGGCTGAAGGGGTCGTCCAGACGCACATAAATGCCCGGCGCACCCGCCACCCTGTGGCCCGTCACGCCAAAGTGCGCCAAGGTCCGGATGATTGATTCCTCCAACTTGAAGACATATTCCTTGACGAAATAGCCCGCACGTTGCAAGTTGACCAAGGGGTAAGCCATGACTTGGCCGGGGCCATGAAAAGTGACTTGTCCACCCCGGTTGGTCTGGACCACCGGAATGTCGCCGGGTACCAACAAGTGCGAGGCCAAGCCTGCCAGCCCTTGGGTGAAAACGGGCGGATGTTCACAGATCCAAAGTTCATCAGGGCTGGTGGGTGTACGAGCGGCCGTGAAAGCCTGCATGGCTTCGTAGGTGGGCAAGTACTCCACCTGCCCAAGAAGCCGAACGTCCATGCTCACAGCACAATTTTGACCATCGGGTGCGAGGTCAGGGCGCGGTAGAGGTCGTCGAGTTGTACGCGGCTGGTGGCCGTGATGTTGAGCGTCACGCCCAGGTAGTTGCCGCCTTTGCTGGGGCGCAACTCGATGGTGCGGGCGTCAAAACCTGGGTCAAATTGCAGTGCCACTTGGCACATGGCTTCGGCAAAGCCGTCGACCATGGCACCCATGACCTTGATGGGAAAGACCGAGGGGTATTCGATCAGGGTGTCTTTACGCGGGTCGATGCCTGCGGGTGGTGTCATGGATGCACTCATGGTGGTTATTTCTTGTAGATAGCAAGCTTAACGCCAGACCGCCACCGTCAGAATCGCCAGCCACCCAAGGACAAAGTTGGTGAGTACCAGTGGATGGATTTGACCAAGGGCTTTGCCTGCCTTGGGCCAGTCAGAGGCGTCAACAGCGGCTTTGAGTCTGCGAAATGGCGCAAACCAGATGTGCGTAAAGATCAAGCTCATCAACAGACCCAAACCCGACATGGCGTACCAACCTTTAGGCGCCAAATGGACGTCGGTCATGGACCACATCCAAAGGCCCGAGCTTAGCAAGAGTGCGATCGATACCCAGACCATCAGAAAAAAACGGGACAAAACTGCGGTCATCAGCGTTAAACGCTCAGGCGCTGCCATTTGGGCAATGGCCACAGGCCGCAAAGCGAAAATAACCAATGCCATACCGCCAAGCCACACGATGCCTGCACTCAAGTGAACCAATCCAATCCATTCGTACATAAGACTCCTTCGGCGATCTCTTGCCAGATGAACGATTCATCAAGCAATCCATCGGGCATTGTCGCTCTCGGAATCAGAAGCTTACAATTCAAAGGGATTTGTCGACATGCTTTTGTTGGTCAGGCACTGGTTTCTACGTATAATCTAGAGCTTTGCAGGAATTACCGTGTTCTGTGTAACTTCGGTGTAATTTGTAATGGTCAAAATCGCCTCATTGTCGAAAAAAGGCACTTCGGCCAACAAGACAGATCCTGCAGAAGAAGATCTTGATACTGAATTCAAGCCATTGACGGCGGAACAAGCTAAAGCTTGGAGGCAACAAAACCAGGCGGTCTCGCCTAGGCATGTGTTGGCTTTGCAGGTGGCTGTAGGTGTCCTGACGGCAGTCTTGATCGGGTTGATCGGTGGTCAGTTTCGACTGGCGTTGTCGGCTGCATGGGGTACTTTGGCGGTCGTGTTGCCGGCGGTCGTATTTGTCCGGGCCATGAGCAGGCAAATGCGACTTGCACCATCGGCTTCTGCATTGGTGGGGTTTTTTGTTTGGGAGTTGGTCAAGATCATCTTGACCGTGGCGTTGCTTTTGGTGGCGCCCATTGTGATTTCGGAATTGAACTGGTTCGCTTTGGTGGCCGGTTTTGTGGTGACGATGAAGGTTTACTGGCTGGCCATGTGGCTGGGTTGGATGAAGCCCAAATCGAAGTCGAACATTTAATGAACGGATTGTTGATTTATGTCTGCTGAAAACGCTGGCGCAAATGCCCCAACGGCTGGAGAGTACATCCAGCACCACCTGCAACACTTGCAAATGAACTTTTCATTTGAAGGTGTCAAGCAAACAAGCATTGTTGACTTCAGTCTGTTCAATCTGGACTCGGTCTTTTTCTCTCTGGTTTTGGGTGTGATTGGCAGTTTCTTTTTGTGGTCTGCTGCCCGCAAGGCGACTTCTGGTGTTCCTGGTCGCTTCCAGGCGGCGGTCGAGATCTTGTCCGAAATGGTGGAAAACCAGGCCAAGGGTGTGATTCGAAACGAAAAGAGTCGCAAACTGATCTCTCCTTTGGCATTGACTGTTTTCGTTTGGATCTTCTTGATGAACGCCATGGACATGTTGCCTGTCGATCTGCTCCCAGCAGCTTGGCATGCCGCTGGTCCGGCTTTGGGTTTCAAGGATTACATGCGCGTGGTGCCCACGGCCGATTTGTCCACGACGCTGGGGCTTTCATGTTCCGTGCTGCTCATCTGCCTTTTTTACAACATCAAGATCAAGGGCTTGGGCGGATGGTCCCATGAGCTGGTTGCTGCGCCTTTTGGAGATCATTGGATTCTTTATCCGATCAACTTTTTGATGCAGATGATTGAATATTTGGCCAAGACTGTTTCGCACGGCATGCGATTGTTTGGCAACATGTTTGCGGGTGAGTTGGTGTTCATGTTGATCGCCCTGATGGGTGGCGGCTGGGCATTGTCAACCACTGGCGTGGGACTGGCCATTGGTCATGTCATTGCCGGTACTGTGTGGACCCTGTTCCACATCTTGGTCATCACCTTGCAAGCCTTCATCTTTATGATGTTGACCTTGGTCTACACAGGCCAGGCGCACGACGCACATTGATGACACTTTTTCCCTTGTTTTTTCTTTCTTTTTCCACTCACTTTTAGGAGCTTCTCATGGAAAACATTCTCGGCCTGGTGGCATTGGCTTGCGGTTTGATCGTTGGCTTGGGTGCCTTGGGCGCCTCAATTGGCATCGGCATGATGGGTGGCAAATTCCTCGAATCTGGCGCACGTCAGCCAGAGTTGATGAACGAATTGCAGACCAAAATGTTCTTGTTGGCAGGTCTGATCGACGCTGCTTTCCTGATCGGTGTGGCCATCGCTTTGCTGTTTGCCTTCGCCAACCCCTTCGTCCTGAAGTAATCCACGTACCTCTTCCAACAGAAGAAGGACTTAACCGTGAACATTAACGCTACTCTGTTCATTCAGATGATCGTTTTTGCGATTCTGGTGTGGTTCACGATGAAATTCGTGTGGCCCCCGATCACAAAAGCGCTCGACGAACGGGCACTGAAAATCGCTGACGGCCTCGCTGCAGCAGACAAAGCCAAAGCCGAACTCTCCAGCGCCAATGCGCGTGTTGAGGCCGAGTTGGCCCAGTCTCGCAATGAGACGGCTTCGCGCTTGGCTGACGCTGAGCGCCGTGCAAATGGCATCGTTGAAGAAGCCAAAGTTCGTGCCACCGAAGAAGGCAACAAGATCATTGCCGCTGCAAAGGCTGAAGCCGAGCAGCAGGCAGTCAAGGCCCGCGAAGCTCTGCGTGAGCAAGTCGCTGCCTTGGCTGTTAAAGGCGCCGAGCAGATTCTCCGCAAGGAAGTCAACGCCGGTGTCCACGCTGATCTGCTGAGCCGCCTCAAGACCGAGCTGTAAAAAGCTCAAGCCAGAGAAGACCATGGCAGAACTTGCTACCATCGCCCGCCCTTATGCCGAAGCGCTTTTCAAAGCGCAGGCATCC
>JBIKKE010000225.1:0-4647 GCA_044360575.1 Limnohabitans sp.
GCCCGATTTGCAGCGCATTTTGAGTTTCTTGCCCAAGCAGCGCACCACTTTGTTGTTCTCTGCTACGTTTTCGCCCGAGATCAAGCGCCTGGCGGGCAGCTACCTGCAAAACCCCATCACCATCGAGGTGGCCCGTCCCAACGAGACGGCATCGACGGTGGAGCAGCGTTTTTACGCTGCCCAAGACGACGACAAGCGCCGCGTGATCCGCAAGGTTTTGGATGACCGCGGCATCAAGCAGGCGTTCATCTTTGTGAACAGCAAGCTCGGCTGTGGCCGTTTGGCCCGCTCCTTGGAGCGCGAAGGCCTGCGCACCGCTGCTTTGCACGGTGACAAGAGCCAAGACGAACGCTTGAAAGCTTTGGAAGCTTTCAAGAAGGGCGAAGTCGATTTGCTGGTGTGCACCGACGTGGCCGCGCGCGGCCTGGACATCAAGGATGTGCCTGCGGTGTTCAACTTTGATGTGCCTTTCAACGCCGAAGACTATGTGCACCGCATTGGCCGCACGGGCCGCGCCGGGGCATCTGGTTTGGCGGTGACTTTGGTCAGCCCTTCGGATACACGCTTGGTGGGCGATATTGAAAAGCTGATCAAGAAAAAGCTGGAAGTCGAAACCCTGCAGCTTGACACCCGTCCCGCAGGCCCTCCGCCTGAAAAGTGGGGCGAACGCGCCGAAGACCGTCCACGCGCCCGCAGCCAAGAAGACCGCCGCCGCGACGACCAAGATCCGCGTGATGTGTTGGATTCGCCGCGTGAGCGCCGGGGAGGTTTCCGTCCCGCGCCCATCAACCGCGATCCGTTCTTTGAGAAACCCTACGAGGCACCCGCTCAAGAGAGCTCACCGAGCTGGGAACCCACCGCGCCTAGGGCGGCAAGGTCTTCCATCTCGGCCAACATCAAGCCCAAACGCAAAGTCGCTGCTTTGTTCAAATCCGGCGATTGATCACTGAGCGGGCTGGGTTTTAAGGGGCCGACACACCATGGTCGCACGCCCCTGTCAAAATTGCAGCATGCACCGCTCTCAAAACCACCGTCTTAAACCGCTTGCGATGGCCCTCCAATGGGCCATGGCAGGCATTGTTGTTCTTCCTTGGGCTGCTTTGGCGCAAAACGCCAACCCGCCCGGAGGGGCTGCCAACACGACCGATCTGGGCCAGGTAGAGGTGCGGGGCAACCGCAACAACGACACCGAAATGCGGCGCGAGTCTTCGGCAGCCAAGATTGTCATTGGCCGCGAAGAAATCCAAAAACAAGGCGATGCGAATTTGGGTGAAGTGCTCAAACGCTTGCCCGGCGTGACCGTGCAGGGCGCGCCTGGACGCGGTGGTGCAATCCGCATGCGCGGTCTGGGCGGCGGCTACACCCAAATCTTGCTTGACGGTGAGCGCTTGCCGCCGGGCTTTTCCATCGACAGCTTGCTGCCCGAACAGGTTGAGCGCATCGAAATCTTACGTGCGCCCACGGCAGAAACAGGCGCCCGCGCGATTGCGGGCACCATCAACATCGTGTTGCGCGAAGGCCAAAAGGCCAACCCCGATGACCTGAAAATCACCCGCTCGCGGGAGTATGGCCACGACTCCACCCTGCTCAATTGGGTGCACAACCTGAACATCCAGCCTCTAACGGGCACGCTCACCATGTCGGTGACTGACCAATACCGACCCGATTCGAGCAGCACAGTGATCTCTTCCAATGTGTTGGGCGACAGCACCCGCAGCAACGAATCTCTGGGCCGGCGACAAGCCATGCATGCCAATGCGCGCTTGCAATGGCGGGGCGAACAAGGCAAGACGCTGACCTTGACCCCCTTCTTGGTGTATTCAGATTTTGCAGGCAATGGCCTGATTCAAGCCAACCGATTGGACACAACAGGTGGTGTGGCCTCTGAAACTGCACAAACGCTCAACCAAAGTCGTTTTGCCATGGCGCGTCTCAATGGCCAGTGGGCCCAACGCCTGTCAGCCGATGACCGTTTGGAAGTGCGCTTTGGTGTGGGCCAGTCCGAGTACGACCTGCGTCTGGACCAGACACTGACCACGCCAAGCGCCTCTCCACCTTTGTTGCTGAACACCACGCAATTCCAGAACTTTGTCGATCGCTCCGGCAGCCTGAGCAGCAAGTGGACCCGTGCCATGGACAACGGTCACCAAGTGGTCAGCGGCGTGGAGCTGGAAGGCGTCCGCCGGGTTGAAGAGGCCCGGGGCTTGCTGGATGACAACGCAGGCGATTTGACGGCCAGCACCCTGCGGTGGGCAGCCTATGCCCAAGACGAATTCAAAATCAACCGCCATTGGTCTGCCCATACCGGCTTGCGTTACGAGACCATCACGACCGAGGCGAACTCCACCTCGGGCTTGAAGTCCAACACCAGTTCTGTGTGGACCCCTTTGCTGCATGCCTTGTGGAAACCCGACCCTGCCAAGCGCGACCAGGTGCGCATGAGCTTGACGCGCAGCTACCGAACCCCCACCTTGCACAACCTGATGGCACGCCCCGTGAGCTCGGGTGAAGTGATCAGCCGGCCCACCCGTCCTGACCGCATTGGTAACCCAGACCTCAGGCCCGAATTGGCCATCGGCGTCGATGTGGCCTTTGAGCGTTATCTGGACGGCGGTGGTGTGCTCAGTGCCAACGTGTTTCGCCGTGAAATCACCGACCTGATCCGTTACACCGTGACGCAGCAAAACGGTCGCTTCGTGTCATCCCCCATCAATATTGGCGATGCATCGACCCAGGGCCTGGAGTTGGAAGCGAAGTTCCGGCTCAACCAAGCCTTCACCGATGCTCTGCCGATCGACATCCGCAGCAACGTCAGTTTTTTTGGCTCCAATGTCAAGCAAGTGCCTGGCCCCAACAACCGGCTTGATCAGCAACCCGACATGACGGCCAACCTGGGCGCCGACTACCGGATTCGCCGCATCCCCTTGACCCTGGGCGGCAACCTCAACTGGAACCCCGACTACGACACGCGCCGCACCGAGCAGTCCATGTTCTACCAAGGTGTCAAACGGGTGGTCGATGTGTACGGGCTGTGGCGCATTTCGCCCGCCAGTGCCGTCCGGCTGACGGTCAGCAATTTGCAGCCGCGCGACTACATCACCGCCAGCACCTTTGACAACGGCACTTACAGAGAGTCGTCTCGCACCACAGACCGCAACTGGCGCAATGTCCAGTTGCGTCTGGAAATGAAAATCTGATTTCAAGGAGATCCGCATGGCCGTCAAAAATGCCGAATGGCACGATCGCATGTACAACAACCGGGCCTTGGTGCCCGACTTTGCCGACCACTTTGCCCATTGGCAAAATGCGTCGGTGGCAGCCCGCGCCCAACTGAAGTCCAGCCTGGATGTACCCTATGGCGAAGGCTTGGGCGAAACGCTCGACATCTTCCCCGCAAAAGATGCCAACGCACCCGTGGTGGTGTTCATTCACGGTGGCTACTGGCGCAGCCTGGACAAATCAGACCACTCGTTTGTGGCCCCAGCCTTGCGCGACATGGGCGCTTGTGTGGTGGTGGTCAATTACGCCTTGTGTCCCGGCACGCCTGAGCAGCCCGTCACCATCCCCGACATCGCTTTGCAGATGGCCAAGGCCACGGCGTGGGTCTGGCGGCACATTTCCCAGCATGGCGGTGACCGCCAGAACATCAGCGTGATCGGTCACTCAGCGGGTGGTCATTTGGCGGCCATGCTGCTGGGTTGCAACTGGAAGCAAGTGGGGCGTGATTTGCCATCGGGCTTGGTTCGCAAAGCCATGTCGATTTCAGGCTTGTTTGATCTCGAGCCCATTCGCAAAACGCCGTTTGTGCAGGGTGACCTGCGCATCACCTCGGCCCATGTGCGCATGGCCAGCCCCGCCAAATGGCAGCGCCCGCGTCAAGGCGTGCTCTACACCGTGGCCGGGGGTGATGAGAGCCCCGAATTTTTGCGTCACAACCGTTTGATTCACCAAGCTTGGGGCCCCAAAACTGTGCCCGTTTGCGAAGACTTGGGCGGCCTCAACCACTTCAGCATCGTGACCGACCTGACACGGCCAGGCACGCGTTTGCATGCACTGGCCAAGCAGTTGATCGCTGCTTAAAAAAAAGCCCCGCACTTGCGGGGCTTTTTTCAATCCAGCTTGATGTTGGCGGTCTTGATGGCCTGGGTCCAGTCGGCGATTTCGCGGTCCAGCAGTTTGGTCATGTCGGCCGGGGCGAGAAAGCGCACCTCAATGCCCGCTTGGTCGGCCCGCTGCTTGCTCTCAGGCAAGTCCAGGCTGCGCTTGACGGCATCGGCCAGTTGGTTCACGGTGGCTGTGGGCGTACCGGCTGGGGCATACAGGGCCACCCATGCTTCCAGGTCAATGTTGGGGTAACCCGCTTCGGCCATGGTGGGCACTTGGGGCATGCCTGGGTGGCGTTTTTTGCCCGTGACAGCCAGCGCCTTGAGTTTGCCCGCTTGGATGTGTTGCATCACCGAGGGTGGCGTGGTCATGAACACCTGCACTTGGCCCGCCAGCACGTCGGCAATGGCCTGGCCCGAACCCTTGTAAGGCACATGCACCAAATCCACGGCGGTTTGCTGCTTGAAGATCTCGGTGCCGATGTGAGACACCGAACCGTTGCCCTGAGAGGCATAGTTCAGCTTGCCCGGGTTCTGCTTCAAA
>JBIKKE010000029.1:0-15810 GCA_044360575.1 Limnohabitans sp.
TGAACGCCCCAGTGCCCGCAAACTGGTGCAAGGTCAGGGCACCTACATTGACGACATTGAAATGCCCCGCATGGCCCATGTCGTGTACTGGCGCAGCCCTGTCGCGCATTGCAAGATCATCCGCATTGATGCCGCCGCCGCACGCAGCATGCCCGGGGTGATTCTGGTCGCTGATGGCCATGACCTGGCCAAAATATGCAAGCCGTGGGTGGCGGTTCTGGGCCATTTGGCGGGCATGAAATCGGCACCGCAGTACCCCTTGGCCTTGGACCGTGCCTGCTGGCAGGGTGAGCCGGTGGTGGCCATCGTTGCAGAGACGCGCGAGCAGGCCGAAGATGCGCTGCAGCTCATCCACGTCGAGATCGAACAATTGCCAGCGGTGGTGGACATGGAAACCGCACTCGACCCTGCGACGCCGCTCATCCATCCGGAGCTGGGTGACAACCTGTGCTTTACCCGCAAGCTGAATGTGGGTCAGGTTGACGAGGCTTTTGCCAATGCCGATGCGGTGGTCGAGACCACCTTTGAATTCGGGCGACACACGGGCGTCACCTTGGAGCCCCGTTGCCAGATTGCCGATTGGAACGTGGCCGATCAAAAGTTGACGGTGTACCACTCATTCCAGGCACCGCACATGATGCAGGACCTGTACGCCCGGCAGTTTGACCTGCCAGAGCATGCAGTGCGGGTGATTTGCAAGGACGTGGGCGGCTCGTTTGGCATCAAAGTGCACGCGTATCCGGATGACTTTGCCACCGTGGCTTTGTCGATGATGTGCCGTCGCCCGGTCAAGTTTGTGGCCGATCGCATTGAGAGCTTCACCAGCGACATTCACGCCCGTCACCACCGCGTCACGGCCCGCATTGCCGCCAGCAAAGGCGGAGAGATCCTGGCTTTCGAGATGTACGACCTGACGGGCATTGGTCCGTATTCCATGTTCCCGCGCACCAGCGCGATCGAGGGCAATCAGGTGGTCAATCTGGTGGGTGGTCCCTACAAACACGCCAACTACAGGGCGCACTTGGATGTGGTGTTTCAGAACAAGACGCCCACTTGCCAGTACCGCGGGGTGGGCCACCCCATCGCCTGCGCCGTGACCGAAGGCTTGGTTGACCAGGCGGCGCGTGCCATTGGCATGGACCCGCTGGAGTTTCGCAAGAAGAACGTGATTCCGGACGACGCTTATCCCACCACAGGGGCCAGCGGTATCAAGCTCGAAGTCTTGTCGCATGAGGCCTGCCTGAGCAAGATCGAGACGATGATGGATTACCCACGTCTCAAGGCAGAGATTGCCCAACTGCGTGAACAAGGCATTTACCGCGGCATTGGCTTTGCCACGCTGATTGAGCTGACAAACCCGAGTGCGGCCTTTTATGGGGTGGGTGGCGCGCGCATCGCTTCTCAGGACGGCTGCACCATCCGTCTGGACCCGTCGGGTGCCATCAGCGTGAGCGTCAGCGTTGGCGAACAAGGTCAGGGCAATGACGGCATTTACCGACAAATTTCGGCGGATGGTGTTGGCGTTGATTTGGAAAAAGTCCGACTCATCATGAGCGACACCGATGTCACGCCCTATGGCGGCGGCACTTGGGCTTCGCGCGGAGCGGGTGTGGGCGGTGAGGCGGTTTTGCTCGCCTCCCAAGCACTGCGCGCCAACATCCTCAAGTTGGCCGCTGTCATCCTCAAGCGCAGCGAGGCTGAATTGACCGTGCGCCGTGGCCATGTGGTGGACGCACAGACGCTGGAATCGGTGCTGGACTTTGCTGAACTCGGCCGCATTGCCTATTTCCGTTCGGACCTTTTACCCAATGACTTCACGCCGGAGCTGATGGTGACGCGCCACTATGCGCAGCGCGACTACCCCTTCATCTTCACCAATGGTGTGCAGGCCTCTTATGTTGAAGTGGACCCGGACACCGGCTTTGTGAAGCTGCTCAAACACTGGGCGGTCGAGGATTGCGGCCGCGTTCTCAACCCCAAACTCGTGGACGAACAGATTCGCGGTGCCATTGTGCAGGGCATCGGTGGCGCGCTGTTTGAAGAGTGCTTGTACGACGATGAAGGGCTGATGCGCAACGCCAACATGGCCGATTACTTGGTGCCCATGAGCGGCGAAATGCCCGACATCGAGGTGGCGCATGTGCAGACACCCACGCGCAGCAGCCAGCTGGGGGCCAAAGGCGCAGGCGAGGCAGGCACTGCCGGGGCACCTGCTGCGGTCATGAATGCGATCAACGATGCGTTGGCGCCGTTCAAGGTGGAGCTCTGGTCGCAACCGATCACGCCAGAGAAAGTGCTGCGCGCCTTGGGCCGGGTGGCCTGAGCGCGCGTGCCTGCGATCGGTGAGGGGCTCTTTTGAAAGAGCCCTTCAGTGGTTGACGTTCACGACAACACGCCCACGCACCTGACCCGCCAAAATCTCCGCGCCCAGGCCCATGGCGTCGGCCAGGCTCACTTCGCGGGTCATGCGCTCGAGCTGCGCGGTGTCCAGGTCTTGGGCCAAACGCGCCCAAGCGGCTTCGCGCACGGCACGCGGGGCCATCACGCTGTCGATACCCGCGAGCGTCACGCCGCGCAAGATGAAGGGGGCCACGCTGGACGGAAAGTCCATGCCTTGGGCCAGGCCGCAGGCGGTGACCACGCCGCCGTATTTGGTGCTGGCGCAGGCGTTGGCCAGGGTGTGGCTGCCCACGGTGTCCACTACGCCGGCCCAACGCTCTTTGGCCAGCGGTTTGCCGGGTGCAGACAACTCGGCACGGTCGATCACGTCGGCTGCGCCCAGCTGGCGCAGGTAGTCAGCTTCTTGCAGGCGGCCGGTGCTGGCCACCACCCGGTAGCCCAGTTTGGCCAGCAGCGCAATCGCCACGCTGCCCACGCCACCCCCTGCGCCCGTCACCAAAATGTCGCCCTTGTCCGGCGTCACGCCGTGCTTTTGCAGTGCCATCACGCACAGCATGGCGGTGTAACCTGCGGTGCCAATCGCCATGGCCTGGCGGGGTGTGAAAGCGGCAGGCAGTTTCACCAACCAGTCGCCTTTGAGGCGCGCCTTTTGCGCCAGACCGCCGCTGTGGCTTTCGCCCACGCCCCAGCCATTCAGCACGACTTTGTCGCCTGCCTTGAACAGCGGGTGTTGGCTGTCGGTCACGGTGCCCGCCAAGTCAATGCCTGGCGTGAGCGGGAACTTGCGCACCACGGGTGATTTGCCGGTGATGGCCAGGCCGTCTTTGTAATTGATGGTGGAGTAGTCCACCTGCACGGTCACGTCGCCTTCGGGCAAGGCGCTGTCATCCAGGGTTTGCAGGGTGCAGCGGTAACCGGCGTCGTCTTTGTGAATTTGCAGGGCTTGGTAAGTCATGGCGGTCTTTCTATCGAAGGGGTTAATTGTCTTTTGTAGGCGCCCACGCGGGCTCCTCCACAGGATGGTCCAAGCGTGGAGAACTCATTTTCGGTTGACCAGCACAATGCCCACAGCCACCAGCGCCAAGGACAGGGCCAGCGTCAGGGTCACGGCTTCGCCCAGCCAGAGCATGCCAAAGAGCAAGGCGAAAAGCGGCGTCAAAAATACAAAGGCCGAAATCTTGGTGGCCGGGTAATGGCCCAGCATCCACATCCAGGCCAAATAGCTGGCAAACGCACCGACCACGGTTTGCACCACGACCGAACCGATGGCAAAGTGGCTCCAGCTGCCACCCCAAGGCTCACCCATGCCGTGTGAGACACCCACCAACACCACGGTGCTGATCGCCAATTGGTAAAAAAGCAGCTTTTCAGCCGAGATGCGTGTCAAGTTGCATGCGCGGATGGTCACGGTGGTCAGGCCCCACAAAGCGCCTGCGGCCAAGCCCATCAAATCGCCCAAGGCGCCACCGCCACCAAAGCCTTCGCGCAGCGCAAACACCACGGCTGCAAAAGCGCAGGCCATGCCCACCCACTGCAGGGGTTTCAGGCGTTCAGTTCGGATGAAAACGGGCACCAGTGCGGCCACCCAGAAGGGAGAGGTGTACAAAAACACGGTGAGCCGAGAGGCGGTGGTGAGCTGTAACCCAATATAGATAAAGGCAAATTCGGCTGCAAACAAACAACCCACCAGCAACCCAGCCCACAAGCTGCCGTCCCGCTCAAACAGGCGAACACCCCGCCACTGGCACCACAACCACAGCAGCAGCGTGGCCCCCAGGCCCCGCACCGCCGATACAAAAACGGGCGGTAATTCGGCCACGGTGGCTTTGACCAAGACCTGCTGAAAGCCCCAAAACATGCAGCACACCAATAGGATGCCCACAGCCAGGGCGTCCAGGTTTTCTTTGCGGGGGCGGGTCGATGCGCTCATGTCAGCGATTGTGCCGTCACCAGCCCGCACCCTCTGTCACCCGTGATGTGTGCGGCTTTTCCTGATAAAAGGGAGAATCGATTTCTAACCATGCCCCAAGCCCTCGGAAGTCTTTGCCCATCATGTCCCAACCCAACACGCCTTGGTCGCGCCGCGATCTGCACCGCATGGCGTTGGCTGCAGCCTTGGCACCTTGGTTGACGCCGGCTGCGCAGGCGCAAAGTGCGCCGCCACGTTGGCAGGTCAATCCTTTTGGTTTGGGTGTGGCCAGTGGCCAACCGCAGCCGGGCAGTGTGGTGCTTTGGACGCGTCTGCGCATTGACGAAGCCGATGCCGCCAAGCGTGCGCAAGGTACAGAGGTGGTGTGCGAGCTGTTTGCAGACGAGGCGTTGCGCCAACCGGTGCGCCAGTGGCGCTTGAGCGCCGATGCCAGCCGGGGCCATAGCCTGCATGTGCTGGCCGATAACCTGCAGTCGGGGCGGCACTATTGGTACCGCTTTGTCAGTGGCAATGCGGTCAGCCCGGTGGGGCGTACCCGAACCAGCCCGGCTTTGACTGAGGCCGTGCGCCGTCTGCGCTTGGGTTTGGCGTCTTGTCAGCATTACGAGCAAGGCCACTATGCGGCGCACCGCCACATGGCTGCGCAAGACCTCGATTTGGTGCTGTTTGTGGGCGACTACATCTACGAAAGCAGCAACAAGCAACACAAAATCCGCACCCACGAGAGCGGCATGCCGTTTTCCTTGGCCGAGTACCGTGCCCGCCACGCGCATTACAAGAGCGACCCTGACTTGCAGGCCTGCCATGCGGCGCATCCTTGGCTCATGACGTGGGATGACCATGAAGTGGTGAACGATTACGCCAATGACCTGGACCGCAATTTCACCGACCCGAGCGTGTTTTTGCAGCGGCGGGCTGCAGCGTATCAGGCTTATTTTGAACACATGCCTTTGCGATTGGGGCCTGATCCTCAACAGCCCAGCCAGATGCGTATTCATGACCGCATGGCCTGGGGCACGCTGGCTGATTTGTGGACTTTGGATTGTCGCCAGCACCGCGACCACCATGCTTGCCCCGACTTGATGCGCGGTGGTGGCCGTGTGGTGATGGGCTGCGATGCCCTGAACGACCCTGCGCGCAGCATGTTGGGCATGCCTCAAGAGCAATGGCTGACGGCGGGCTTGACCCAAAGCCAACGCCGCTGGAAATTGTTGGCGCAATCCACCCTGATGGCCACCAGCGGTTTTCAGACCCCTTTGGGCCGCAGCGCTTTCACTGACGGTTGGGACGGTTACCCGCAAACGCGCACGCGGCTGTTGCAAACCATTGCGGATGCGCGTTTGAGCGATGTGGTCATGTTGGGCGGCGATGTGCACGCCAATGTGGCTGCCCAGTTGCGTGTGCAGCCGGGGGATGAGCGCTCGCCCGTGGTGGCCAGTGAGTTGGTCACCACCTCGGTCAGCACTCGGGGTATGTCGTCCAAGGTCATGGCGCAAATACAGCGTGACAACCCGGACATTCGCCATGCCCGATCAGACGAACGGGGTTACACCCTGATCGATGTCCGGCCTGAACGCCTGGAGGCGCAATTCATGACCACGGCGCATCCTGTCATGCCCCAAGCCGAGTTGGGCGTGCAAGCGCGCTGGACCGTGCGCCAAGGTGTGGCGGGGGTGGTGCCCGGCAGCTGAAAAGACCCGCCGGTATGCAAGGGTAACCCTTGAGTCATTTTTTGGGGCTGCACGGCTAAAATGAACTGATGCAAATAGAAACTCCGTCCGCGCCCAAAAAATCATTCAAGGTTCAGATGCTCGCTGCCCGTGAGGTCGCGATCATTCAGTCGGTCAACCGTTTGTTGGCTGAAAAAGGCTTTGATGCGATGACGGTGGACGAGGTAGCGGCCGAAGTGGGCATCGCCAAGGCCAGCCTTTACAAGCACTTCACCAGCAAAGAAGAGCTGGCCTGCGCCGCCATGGTCACCGCCATGCGCCGGGCTCAAGAGGTCATCCAAAGCACCGATGCCAGCCTGGCCCCGCTTGAGAAACTCAAATTCGTGACCCGCTGGACCATGACGCTCAAGCTGCAAGGCTTGATGCCCTCATTGCCCAGCCAAAACTCCAGCCTTCGCTCGACCCTCATGGCCAGCAAAGATTACATGGACGGTTTGATGGAGGTCAGCGACGCTTTGGGCGGTTGGATCGAAGAGGCCCAAGCGCAGGGCCAGATCAACAAGGCGTTGCCCGCTGTCGCGGTGCTCTACACCTTGTTTGCCCGTGCCTGCGACCCGGTGCTGGAATTCCTGAAGATGGGTGAGCAGCACACCGATGAGCAGATCCTCGATTTGGTGATGAGCACCTGCTTTGATGGGCTGAACGCCCGCTGAGGTCAGACTTTGGCATTCGGGGATTTTGACAAAGCGCCAAACCTTTCATAAGCGCTTTGGCGTATCTCATCCGACACCCTTTGTATCGATTCGGACAATTGGGTGTCAACGCGAAGGGTCAAACCGACGGGTCCCTCTGTGGCGCTCGTATCAATCTGTAGGCGAACCAACGAACCTTGTTGCAAATCATTTTCTATGGCGCCCAGTGGAACAAACCACACAGCGTCGCTGTGCAGCACATAACTGCGGCCGAATGACAGGTCTATGGTTTCAATGACTTTCAAAGGCAGCCCTGTGCCCACTGCCATGAAAAACCGGTCTGCTGCTTCTCTGGCACGCGTCCCTGCATTGGGCAGAACCAAACGGTAGCCATCCAAAAGTGCGGGATCGATTTTCTGTCGCAAAGACAGATCATGCCCCGGGCGAACGACGAGCAGCAAAGGCTCGGTGTACAGGTGTTCAAAGCTTAAACCTTGCATGTCCGATGGCTCTGCGAGGCGACCAATCACCATGTCCAGAACCCCTTGTTTCAAGGCGGCAATCAGCTGTGCATTGCTGCCTGTTCGCACGGACACGCGGGCCCGTGGCGCCGAGGCGGCAAAGCGCACCAGAGCGGGCGCTAGCACCGTGGCACCTACATTGGGCAAGGCGCCAATCACTAGGGCTGGGGCCTCGCCCTCTTCTTCGGCTGACAGGCTGGACAGTCCATCGTGGATTGCTCGCAAGCCTGATCCCGTGTACCTGACCAAAATTTGACCCGCTCCGGTCAATGTGACGCCTTTGGGTGAGCGTTCAAAAAGTCGATGGCCTGCAATGTCTTCGAGCTCGGCCAGGGTTTTGGTGACAGCGGGTTGCGAAATGCTTAAGGCTTTAGCGGCGCGTACCAGTGAGCCGTGTTCGGCAATCGCCACCAAGGTGCGCAGGTGACGCATTTTGAGGCGGTCTTTCAATGACATCAGACAAGCATAACCTGCAAAAAACGCGGTCGATCTGGGCACAGACGGCATGCCCTGTTGGCATTCAGGTCAGTCGTGCCAGCAAACCGGCGGCGTTGCCAGACATGACCAGGGCCTGATCGGCCGCCGACAGTCGAGACTGTTGGATGCCCGAGACGGTTCTGGCGGTATCGAAAATGGGGCAATCAGTGCCCAACACAACCCGATCGGCACCGAACACCGCCACAGCTTGTTCCAGGGCCTGAGGGCCCAGCGACGCGCAGTCCACCCACACGGCGCGCGCCCGGCTCGATGGCAAGGAGCGGGCAGGGTCGCGCAGGGCCAGCATGTGGTCCATTCTTTCGACCACAGCAGGAAAGGTGCCACCCAGGTTGGCCACCTGAACGGTGATGTTGCGCCACGGTTGCAAAAAGTCCGACAGCAGCAGGGTCACCATGGCTTGGCCGACCTCGTGCTGAACGGCCAGCGCACGGCGTGCCAGATCGTGGTCAGGGGGCGCATCGGGCAAGGCACCGCTGTCGGGCATGCGTCCGGGGTGCACAAAGAAGTGCGCTCCCAGGACTTCGGCCGCTTCAAAAATGGGTCGGATGCCAGCGGTGGCGGCTTCGCTGCGAAAGGCGTCCACCGGCAAAATCGCCCCCAGCAGCCCCAGCTCCAGTCGAGCGCGGCGCAGTTCTGCCACGGCCGCATCCATATCGGCCAAGGGCAGTGCGGCGAGGCCACAAAATCGGTCGGGTTGGGCCTGGCACAACTGACCACATGCATCATTGAAGGCGCGTACCAGCGGCGCTGCTTGGTCAAAAGGCAAACTGTCGATGCCAAACAGACAGGGCAATGACAGCATTTGTTTTGCCACGCCCTGTTGCACCATGTGCTGAAGTCGCAGTGACGGGTCGGTGTGAGCCTCGCTGAACCCCAGGGTGCCGATCGGCATGACCAAGCGTTCGGCCCCATCGGCCAGCACCTCTAGGCGTGGTACCTGACCTTGACGCTGGCGCAGCGCATGGGCCACCTGCGGCGGCACCCAGTGCGCATGCATGTCGATGGCCTGGGCGCTCATGATCACTCCGCTTTGGCCCCAGAAGCTTTGACGACTTCAGCCCAACGGGTGACCTCGCTGTCAATGAATTTACCAAACTCCTGTGGTGATGAGATCGAGGGCGCAGCACCAACGCTGGCCAGCATCTCTTTGACGTCGTTTTGCTGCATGATTTTGCCGATCTCGGCGTTCAGCCGGTTGACGATGGCAGTTGGTGTGCCTGCGGGCGCCACGATGCCGAACCAAGGCTCAACGTCAAAACCGGGCAGGCCGCTCTCAGCAATGGTGGGCACATCTGGTATCGCTGCCGATCGTTTCCCGCTGGGCGTTGCCAGCATGACCAGTTTGCCGCCCGCTATATGAGGTTTAGCGACGGCGTATTGCAAAAACATGGCCGAAACTTGACCACCCAGAAGGTCGGAAGTGGCTGGGCCATTGCCCTTGTAGGGGACATGCGTCACGTCGACGCCAGCACGGGTTTTGAACAACTCCAATGCCAGGTGCGCACCCGTTCCGATGCCACCAGAGGCGAAGTTGATTTTGCCGGGTCGGGCCTTGGCCAGGGCCAGAAACTCACTCACGGTTTTAGCGGGGACAGAAGGGTGGGTGACCAGAACCATGGGCGACCAAGCCGCTCGGATCACAGGACTGAAGTCCTTGCGAGCGTCATAGCTAAGCCGGGACGCCATCAAGCTTTCATTGATGGCCAAATCGGGTGCGACCAACAGCAGGGTGTAGCCATCGGCAGGCGCGCGCGCGACGAGGGCACTGCCAATGGTGCTGCCGCCACCGCCTTTGTTGTCCACGATCACGGTCTGCCCGAGTCGAGTCTGAAGTTGGGCGGAGAGCAGGCGGCCCAGAATGTCCGTGAACCCGCCGGGCGGGTATGGCACCACCAAACGGATGGGTTTGTCGGGGTAGGTGGTTTGGCTGAAAACACCTGTGCAGGCAGTCAGTGCCAGCGCAGCAAAAATGGCACGTCGTGAAAAACGGAACATGGCGGTCTCCTTATTTGAATGGCCAACAGATTGCTTGGGGTTTATCACAAAAGGCGTTGATGCGCCAACAAGTTCAAAGGTCGAGTTGTCTCTTTTGGGCGGTACCAGCCTGGCGAAATTGCGACAAAGGGGGCATCAGATAACGTCGCAGGTCACTGGGGTCGGCGGCCGGGTCGGCAGCAACGGGGCGGGTGCCGGCGATGGTCACGCGTTCCATCAGGCGACGCTGGGGGTAGTAATCGTGCAAGGCGGAGTGCTGTACATGGCGGTTGTCCCAGAACACCACCATGTTCGGTTCCCAGCAATGCCGGTACTGGTATTCATGAATCAGGGTCTTGCGGTACAGCATGTCCAGGATCATGCGGCTCTCATCTTCCGCCATGCCCTTGATGTAAAGCGTGAACTGGGGGTTAACAAAAATAAGCTTTTTGCCAGTGATGGGGTGCACCGATACCACCGGATGGGTGACGGCAGGAAAGCGGTCTTCAAAGCGACGCAACTTTTCGATGCCATCGGCGTCGGTGGGAAAAAGGCTGCGAAAAGGCTTGAAGTCGTGCACGGCTTCCAGACCCGATAAAAAGCGCTGCCAGCGGTCAGACAATCCTTCATACACCGCCGACATGCTGGCAAATGCGGTGTTGCCGCCGTGTTCAGGAATGATTTTGGAGCACAGCGCAGTACCCATGGGCGGCGCCTCTCGAAAGGTTTCGTCGGTGTGCCAGATGTCTGTGGGAGCGGGGGGATTGCCCTCCTTGTTGTCATAGACGATCAACTCAGGGGCGTCGTTGCTGCTGGTGGAAAAGGGGTGAACGCTCAGGGTGCCGAAATAGCGCCCAAACCGGCGCAGGTCTTCCGAAGAAATCACCTGATCTGGAAAGACCAACACGCCATGCTGGGCGTGGGCCAGTTTGAGGGCCTCGACCGTGGTTTCGTCCAGCGTCTGCTTGAGGTCGATGCCGGTAATGCGGGCGCCCAGAAAAACGCCGACACGGCGAATTTCCAGTGCCGAGGAAGCCGCCGTTGCGGGGGCCTGTTGGGTATCAATGTCCATGACCTATAACTCCTTTTGAGCTGCAAAAGCAGCCAACTTTGACTGTATGCGCAGGAGTCGATCAAATAAATTGAAATTCCAAGGGCTGCGGTATTCCCTGAGGTTATGCCCCAAAGGGCAACCGCATCGATATAACGCCCAGACCAGCCGGGTAACCAGCGGTCTTCAGCGCACCAGCAATACGGGCACTTTGCTGTTGGCCAGCACTTGCGTGGCGACCGAACCCATGACCAGGTTGCCCAGCGTGCCGTGGCCGTGTGAGCCCATCACCACCAAGTCAAACTTACCGCTGTCGGCCGTTTTGGAGATGGTTTCGCCAGCGTGCCCGACTTTGGACATGGTTTTGGCGTCGATGTTGTGGCGCAGCAAGAACTTGGTGACTGGGGCCAATACTTTTTCAGCTTCTTCGCGGTGGTAAGCATCCACCACTTCTTTGCCCACGGCGGCGCGCGCGCGGGGGGGCAATTGGGGGTTCACGGTCAGCAGTGTGTAGCTGTTTTTGGCGCTAAAGAGTTCGTCGTGCGTGGTCAAGTAAGCCAGCATTTTTTTGGTGAATTCGCTGCCGTCGATGGCCAATAAGATTTTCATAAGGGTCTCCTGTTGCAAATCAAACAAGGCTTGACCATAAGACTTGTCTGACCGCGCGGCCTTGACTTGGGTCATGAAACGCGCTGTTTCGCAATAGGGGGGCCTTGGCCAGCCGTGCCAAGCCTTGTGCAGCACTTTCAAAGGCTGATCAGGTCATTGGGTTTGAAGGTCTTTTGCTCGTTTTTGTGGGCATAGCCCAAAGGGTTGGCCACCACGCGGCAGCCATTCAAGGTGTAGTCGCTAGGGCAGTGCAAATGCCCATGCAGCCAAAGCTGCGCCTGCGGCAGCAGTGCGTCCAGCGCATTGCAAAACCCGGCGGTGCCTGGAACCCGGCCGTAGCGCGGATCGGCACTGTGCAAGCTGGGCGCAAAGTGCGTGACGACCACGGTGCTCCCATCAAAGGGAGTGTTTAGTGCCTGGCTTAACCATTCTTGGCACTGCAGCGCTTGCGCGCGCAGCCCTTCGGCCAACCAGGCTTCGCCCCGTCGTGTGGTCATGGCTTTGCGCAGGTAATAGTTGGCGGCCCTGAAAGCCTTGTCGCGGGCTTTGATTTGGCGCGTGAACTGGCTGTTGGGGTGGCTGAAGTGGGCCGGAATTTTGTCCACCAGTGGGTCGGGTATCTTCTGCCCCGCCAGCGGTCCCAGCGCGTCAAAGTCGGTCCACAGCGTGGTGCCCACAAAACGCACCGTGCCCATTTGAACCACATCTCGCTCCAGCCAGGTGATGCCCAAGCGCTCGCAGGCTTCTTGCAAGCGGCTGTGGGCTTGGTCAAAGTCCAGCCCGTCGTATTCGTGGTTGCCCGGCACAAACAGCACCGGGGTGGGCCAGCCGTGCCGGGGTGAAAACCGCGCCAAGCCAAAGTCGGTATCGCCGGTTTTGCTCAAAGCCGAACCTGCTTGGTAGGAGCCAATGTCACCCGCCAGCACCAGCACATCCGCACCGGGTGCGGGACTGGGCATGAAGCCGGGGTTGGATTCCAGGTGCAGGTCAGAAAGTAGTTGGATCTTCATGCGTCGTCCTCGGCGCGAAAGGCTTGTTGCGCCGCTTGTTGCAGTTGGGCGCGCAGCCACTGGTGCGCGCTGTCGTGTTCGCGTTTTCGGTGCCACAGGGCGTGCACTTGGACGGGCGGTACGTCAAAGGGCAAGTCGTGCAGTGCCAACTCTTTGGCCATGCCGGTTGTGGGCACAAAGTGGCGCGGTAGCACGGTGAGCAAGTCGGAGTTCACCACCACCCGCCCAGCTGTGAAGAACTGATTCACCGTGAGCACAATGCGCCTTTGTTGACTGATCACAGCCAAGGCCTCGTCCACAAAGCCGTAGGCACGCCCCGAAAAGCTCACCAGCAAATGGCGAGCGTTGCAATAGTCCTGCAGGGTGATGGGGCGTTTGGCCAAAGGGTGGTTTTTGCGCATCACACACACGTATTCGCCCGAATACAGGCGTTGGTGTGCATAGGGAATGGCTTCGCCGGATTGCGCCCGTGCCGTTAAGTCAGCCAGCACGGCCGGAAAGTAGCCCAGTGCGATGTCTGCGGCATCGTCGCCCAACATTTTGCGGGGATCTCGGGTGGTCAAAGGCAGCACGCGCAGAGACACGTCGGGCGCTTGCTCTTCCATTTGCTTGGCCAAGCCGCCCATGAGTTCGGCGGCGGTGGCGTCTGCCATGGCCAGCACAAAAGTGCTGTTGGCCTGTTGCGGCTCAAAAGCACTGGGCACGATGGCCGCTTGCAGTTGTCGCAAGGCTTCGCGCACGCTGGGCCACAAGGCCAAGGCCCGAGGCGTGGGTTCAATGCCGTGGCCCTGCCGGCGCACCAGTTCATCGCCCAAGGCGTCGCGCAACCGCCGTAAGGCATTGCTCACGGCGGGCTGGGTCAAAGACAGGTTGTTGGCAGCCCGGGTCAGACTGCGTTCGGCCATGACTTCGTCAAATACCCGCAGCAAATTCAGGTCCAGCGTGCGAAAGGCGGCAGGAATGGGGGTGTTCATGTTGGCAGACCTATCTATCACTATTATGAATGATTGGCATCATGAATATAAAGTTGAACAATATGCGCGTAAACCCTATGATGAGGGTCTGATTTTACTAATTAGCAATGCCAAATTGCACAGAATCAATTCTAGGGAAAACACAATGAACACCGCTACCAAAACCATGTTGGGTCACCCAACGCTGTTGCCCACTGCCGCTGAAGCGCCTCTGGCACTCACCAAACTCTTGGCCACGGTCTTGCTTGCCGCTGGCGTTTCCGCTTTGCTGGTGCTGACATACCGGCTGTTGGATGGCTGGGCCGAGTCTCATTTGTTGGCCGCTTGGCTGGCTTTGTGGGCCGTGGCTGTTTTGGCCATTGTGCTGTTGCGTGGACTGACCCGCGTTCTGGCGCAAAACTTGATGGCATTCTTTGACACATGGTCAGCGCAGTTGGCCCGTCGCCGTGCAGACGAGCGTCTGTGGGCCATGGCTCAAAACGACCCGCGTCTGATGCGTGACCTGGAAGTGGCCATGGACCGCGCTCCTGAGCAGCGAAGCGCATTGCAGGGTTTTGAAGACCGCATGTCTCGCCGTGCCGCCCGTTTGGTGCGCGATCGTCTTTATTACATCTGAGCGCCGGCGCTTTCAGCGCTTGGAGGCCAGGTAGATGCCCGGCAAGATCAACGCAGCGCCCATGACGTGGTGCCAGCCCATGGCTTCGCCCAAGACGATCCATGCGGCCAGGCCTCCATACAAAGGCCCCAGGTACATGCTGGCGGCCACGCGGCTGGCGCCCAGCACTTTCTGGCAAAAGCCATAGGCCCAATACGCCCCGATGCCGGGCAGCAGCCCAGCGGCCACCACCAGCACCGTGGCTTGCACTGTCCAGACTGGGCGGTCAGGTTGAAAAAATTCCCACAGGCTGAAGGGCAGCAGCACGATCACACCCCCCACGCAGATGGCGGCCAGGCGGGCCGTAGAGCCTAGGGGTGTGCTCCATTTTTTTTGCAGCAAGGCGAAGCCGGCCCAAGCGGCCATGGCGACCACAATCCAGCCGTCGCCGGCCACCCACTGCACTTGCCCCAGTGCCAGCCATTGGCCCTTGACCACCACATGGAACACCCCGGCCATGGCCACCAGCACGCCCAAGCCTTGACGCCATGAAAAGCGCTCGCCCAACCAAACCACGGCACCCAGCGCAATCAGCACTGGCGATGCGGCATAGATCAGTGCGATGTTGATGGCCGAGGTCGTCTTGGCCCCTTGGTACACCCACGCCCCGCAAATGAGCATGCCCAAAGCACCCAGAACCAGGTAGCGCCCGCTGTCGGCCAAGGTGCTGCTGCGTTCGCGCCAAAGTTCGCTGCGCGCCACAAAAGCCAGGATCACGCCCGCCAAAGCCCAGCGGCCCAAGGCCAGCATGTGGGGTTCCACCACGCCAGGGGCTGAGCGCGCCACGATGTAGTTAACGGACCACAAAGCGGGCGTCACCCACATCAGCCACAAGGCGATGCGGGTTCGGGATTGATCGGTTTGAAACAAAGACATGGATTCGATTGTGCCGACAAGCTGTTCAGATAAAAAAAACCGCCCCGGTTTGTGGCCGGGGCGGTTGGAGACTCAGGCGCCGGATGGGCGCAGAACCTGATCTTTAAGCCAGACGCGCTTGCAATGCGGCCTTGGTGTCCAGCAAGGCCTGGGGCAGGTGGTAGCTCAGCTGCGCAAAGTGCTCGTCGTGCAGTTTGAACTCGGCCTGCCAAGAGGCTTTGTCGATGTTGGTGACCGACTTGAACTGCTCGGCGCTGAACGCGATGCCGTTCCAGTTGATTTCAGCGTAAGTGGGCGCAATGCCAAACATGGTTTCTTCGCCCTGGGCATTGCCCTCCAAGCGGTCGATCATCCACTTGAGCACGCGCATGTTGTCGCCGTAACCAGGCCAGACAAACGAGCCGTCTGCGCCCTTGCGGAACCAGTTCACGCAGTACATGGCGGGCAGCTTGTGGCCAGCGGCGGCTGCTTTGGCACCGGTGTCGAGCCAGTGCTGGAAATAGTCGCTCATGTTGTAGCCACAGAACGGCAGCATGGCGAACGGGTCACGGCGCACCACGCCTTGTGCGCCAAATGCGGCGGCAGTCGTCTCAGAGCCCATGGTCGCGGCCATGTAGACGCCTTCGGTCCAGCTGCGCGCTTCAGTGACGAGCGGCACGGTGGTTGAGCGGCGGCCGCCAAACATGAACGCGTCGATCGGCACGCCCGCTGCGTCGTCCCATGCGGGGTCGAGTGCAGGGTTGTTGGTCGCGGCCACCGTAAAGCGGGCGTTGGGGTGTGCGGCTTTCGCGCCGGTTTCCTTGGCGATCTGGGGTGTCCAGTCCTTGCCTTGCCAGTCGATCAAATGGTCGGGCAAAGAGCCGGTGTCTTTTTCCATGCCTTCCCACCAGACGTCGCCATCGTCCGTGAGGGCCACGTTGGTGAAGATCACATCCTTGTGGAGGCTCAGC
>JBIKKE010000226.1:0-4584 GCA_044360575.1 Limnohabitans sp.
ACGTCGGCCAAAGCCAGACCCGCACCCCCTTCAGATTCGGGCACCAGCGCATCCGCAAAACCCGAATCTTCAAGCGCTTTCCAAAGGGCGGCGGGCGATTGACCCGCTTCAATAGCGCGCACCACGGCGGGTGTGCATTGGTCCGTCAGCAGCGCCTTGACGGCGTCGGTCAAAAGATTGTCCATGTTGTTTCCTTTTCAGCGCAAACCCAGGCCACGGGCGATCATGCCGCGCAGAATGTCGCGCGTGCCCCCGCGCAGCGAGTAGCTGGGCGCCACCTGCGTGATGTAGTTGAGCGTGTTGAGCAGCTCAGCAGGCACATCGGCCGCGTCGCGCGAAAACAAGTCATCGGCAATTGCGGCCGGAATCAACTGCTCCACCCCCGTGCCCAGGTCTTTGACCAGCGCCGCCTCAACCACCGGGCTTTCACCCCGTGTGAGCTTTTCGGTGATGGCCACCGACATGGCGCGCAGCGGTGCCAACTGGCTCAGGATCTTGCCCGCCAAGCGCTGGGCCTGCGGTGTTCGGCCCTGCGGCGTGCGCACATAAGCCAGCCATTCATCGAACAATGCGATGCTGGAGTACAGCCGCTCGGGCCCACTGCGCTCAAACGCAAGCTCGGCCGTGACTTGCTCCCAGCCCCCGCCTTCTTCGCCAACCAAAGCGTCTTGCCCCAACTGCACATTTTCAAAAAAGACTTCACAAAAATGGCTGTCGCCCGATTGGTCCACGATGGGCCGCACCGTCACGCCCGGCAAAGACAAGTCCACGATCACCTGCGACAAGCCCTTGTGGCGATCGGTCGTCTCGCCACTGGTGCGCACCAGCGCGATCATGAAGTGGCAGTTATGGGCGTTTGTGGTCCAGATCTTCTGGCCGTTCAACAACCAACCCGATTCATTGGGCACCGCCCGGGTTCGCACACTCGCCAAGTCCGAGCCCGCACCGGGTTCGCTCATGCCAATGCAGTAAAAAGCCTCGCCCCGGCAAATGGCTGGCAAGTAGCGCTGCTTTTGCGCTTCAGTGCCGTACTTGAGCAGCAAGGGGCCGCTTTGGCGGTCAGCGATCCAGTGCGAGCCCACAGGCGCGCCAAAGTTCAAAAATTCTTCGACCAGCACATAGCGCGTAAACGCGCTGCGTCCTGCACCACCATAAGCGGGCGGGAACGTGATGCCCAGCCAACCCCGGCGGCCCAACGCTCGGCTGAATTCGGGGTCATAACCCATCCAGGAACGTGCGCGCACATGGGCAGGCACACCGCGCATGGCTTCAGACAAAAATGCCCGCACTTCCTGGCGCAGCGCTTCGTCTTGCGCAGGAATGGCCGACGGGTTCAGTGAATCGAGCTGGCTCATGCCAACACCCCTTTTTCAAACAAAGTCTTCATGTGGTCACCAGTCATGGCCCATCTTTGGCCCAACGCCATACAGCACAGCTTGTGCAGCACATTATTTCGGTGCTTGGCGTTTTCGTCTAATGTTGGCATTGCTTTGTGTGACAGCGATCGGGGAACAATGGCTACTGACTATGGGCCACTTGGGGGGTCATGCACGGTAAGCCACATGGTCAATTGATAGGTCTGGAAAACCCTCATATCAAACGCGCGACAGGTTTCAGCAGGCAACTGCCTATAGTCCAAAAATATTGGGCATATTCCCCGCGTGCGACTTTCACTGCAGCAAGGTATTTGACAGATGCATGACTTGATCATCCGCAATGCACAGGTTTATAACGGCCTGGGCGGCCCCCCTCTCATGGCCGATGTGGCCGTCTCGCAAGGCCACATCACCCACATGGGCCATGTCGAAGGCCCTGCCCGCGACAGCATTGACGCCCAAGGCCTGGCCTTGATGCCCGGCATCGTGGACCTGCACACACACTACGACGCCCAAGTCACCTGGGACCGCACAATGTCGCCCTCACCCGCCTTGGGCGTCACCACGGCAGTCATTGGCAATTGTGGTTTTGGCATCGCGCCCTGCCCTGCGCCACTGCGCGAGACCATGCTGAAAAATCTGTCGGTGGTCGAAGGCATGGACCTGCAATCCTTGCTCACCGGTGTGGACTGGCAATTTGAGTCTTTTGGCCAATACATGGACCAATTGCGCCGAATTGGCCCTTACGTCAACACCGCCGTTTTCGCTGGCCACTCGGTCATCCGCACCGCGGTGATGGGCGCGGACGGCTCTGCCAAGGTCGATCCCACACCCGAGCAGCTGCAGACCATGCAAGCCCTGGTGCGCGACGCCATGGACCATGGCGCCATTGGCTTTGCGTCTTCGTTCTCGCCCAACCACAGCGGTTACGGCGGCATTCCCATGCCATCCACCATCGCCTCCGAAAGTGAGCTGCGGGCTTTGGCTGGAGTGCTCGCCGAGAAAGACAAAGGCGTCTTCATGATGGCCACCGGCACCCGTGCCAGCCCCGATGTGATGGAGTCCATCGTTCAAGACACAGGCCGGCCCGGCTACATCTCCACCGTGCTGACCATGTACAACGAAGGCAACCCGGACCTGGGGGCCACCTATTACGAACGCTGCGCCCAAGCCCTGGCGCGCGGCCACGAGCTGTATGTGCTGACCAGCTGCCAGCCGCTGTCGTTTGACTTCACCTTGACCGACCCCTACGTGCTGCTGAGCCATGCGGCCTTTGATGCCGTCAAAACCGCCACGGTGGAAGCCCTGCCCGGCTTGTACCGCTCGGCCGAATTCCGCGAAACTTTTCGCCAGAACCTGCGCCAGCCCAAGGCAGGTATTTTGTTTTTGGGCAATTGGCGGCACATCGAAGTCGGACAAACCGTGCACCCGGACAACCAGGCGCTCGAAGGCGTGAGCATCCAAGCGCTGGCCGACCAGCGCGGCCAGGACCCGGTGGATGTGTTCTTTGATTTGGCCCTGTCCGAAAACCTGGGCACGCATTTTGTGGGCAAGTTTTTCAACAACAACGACGAAGGTGTGGCCCCCTCGCTCAAGCACCCAGCCAGTGTCATCACGCTGTCTGACGCCGGGGCTCACCTCACTTACATGTGCGATGCTGGCTTTGGCTTGTACTTTTTATCGCACTGGGTGCGTGACACCGGCCATTTCAGTTTGGCCGAAGGTGTGCGCCGCCTGACCAGTGAGCCCGCCGACCGCTTTCGCATCCCAGACCGTGGCCGTTTGCAGGTGGGCCTGCCTGCCGACCTGTTGCTGTTCGACCCAGCCACCGTGGGCATCTCCAAACCCTTGCCACGCCAGGACTTGCCCGGCGGCGGAACGCGTATGGTGCGCGAAGCCACAGGCGTGCATGGCGTTTGGGTCAATGGCGTGAAAGTACACGACGGTCAGGACTATGTGGAACACCCCCACGGGCCTGGCGAAGTGTTGGACCAATTCAATTCCTGAGGAGTATTTGCATGACAACTTGCCTTCGATTTTTGACGGGTCTTTTTTTGGCCCTCATGGCCAGCAGCATCTGGGCCCAAAGCTGGCCCAACAAGCCGGTGCGCATGATCATCGCCTTCCCGCCTGGCGGCCCCACCGACTTGGTGTCTCGGGTACTGGCGCAACGCCTGTCAGAGCAGTTGGGTCAACAGGTCATAGTCGACAACAAACCCGGCGCAGGTGGCAACCTGGCTGCTGAACTTGCTGCCCGGGCCACGCCCGATGGCTACACGATTTTTTACAACACATCGGCCATCGTGATTGGCCCAGCGCTCTACGGCAAGGTGAACTACGACACCCTGAAAGACTTCGCGCCCGTGGCGCTGACGGCCAGCGTGCCCATGGTGCTGGTGGTCAACCCGCAGCTGCCCGCTCGCAGCGTCAAAGAATTTCTGGACCTGGCCAAGTCGCGCCCAGGCGCACTGAACTACAGCTCCTCTGGCACAGGCACCATCACGCATTTGGCCAGCGCCATGATGTCCACGCAAACCGGCGTACAAACCCAGCACATTCCCTACAAGGGCAGTGCACCGGGCCTGGTGGATCTGGCAGCAGGTCAAACTCAGTTCATGATCGACACCATCAACACGGTCTTGCCTTATGTGCGTGACAACCGCCTGCGCGGTCTGGCTGTGACCAGCATCAAGCGCTCCAGCCTGTTGCCGGACCTGCCCACGCTGGCCGAATCGGGTATGCCTGGTTTTGACGCTGCCGCATGGCAAGGCATCGTGGTGCCGACCAACACCCCAGCCGACATCATTCAAAAGCTCAACACCGAAGTGAACAAGGCGCTGGCCCACCCCGATCTGCGCGCCCGCCTGGCGGCACAAGGCGCTGAGATTTTGGGCGGCACACCCGCCGAGTACGCGACCCACTTGCGCACCGAAATGCCGCGCTGGGCCAAGGCGGTCAAAGACTCGGGCGCCAAAGCTGAGTGACCCTCGGGGTCATCAAAATCCAGGAAATTTCCCTGTAGGAGCCCACCCCTGTGGGCGATGCCACGCTGTCCACCAACGCAGGCCATCGCCCACAGGGTGTGCTCCTACAAAACGACGGGCACCATCGCCAGCAGCGCTTGCACCGCCTCTTCGCTCAGGCCCGCTTCGCGCAATACCTCGGCGCTGTGCTGGCCCAAACGCGGCGCAGGTTTTTGCACGGTCAA
>JBIKKE010000227.1:0-4574 GCA_044360575.1 Limnohabitans sp.
CCGGCGTGTTCGACATGGTGTCCTTGCGCCTGGCCGACAGTTTTGGCTTTGACGCGCTGTACATGACCGGCTACGGCACCGTGGCCTCGCACATGGGCTTGCCCGATGCAGGCCTGGCCACCTACAGTGACATGGTGGGGCGCGTAACAGCCATGGCGGGCATGGCTCGCACGCCCTTGATCGCCGATGCCGACACTGGTTATGGGGGTCTGCTGAATATGCGCCACACCATCCGGGGCTATGAAGCGGCGGGTGCTTGCGCCATCCAGCTGGAAGACCAGGAGTTCCCCAAAAAATGTGGCCACACCCCGGGACGCCGCGTCATCCCCATGGCCGACATGGTGCGCAAGATTCAGGTGGCGGTGGATGCGCGTGAATCCAAGGATTTCTTGATCATCGCCCGCACCGATGCCCGCACCACGCTGGGTCTGGACGAAGCCTTGCGCCGGGCCGAGGCCTATGCCAAGGCGGGGGCCGACATCTTGTTTGTCGAGTCGCCCGAGTCTGAAGAGGAAATGCGCCGCATTAGCCAAAGTTTTGACGTGCCGCTGGTGGCCAACATGGTCGAGAAAGGCCGCACCCCGGTGCTGACCCGCCCCGAGTTGGAGGCGCTGGGCTACAAAATCGCCATCTTCCCGGTCACCGCCTTGCTGGCGGGCGTACAGGCCATGACCCAGGTTTACCAGCAGTTCAAGGACACGGGTTCTTCGGCCAATGGCTCAACGCCGCTGTATGACTTCGCCGACCTGACCAAACTCATGGGTTTTGAAGAGGTGTGGGCGTTTGAAAAACGCTACGCCGAGACCGATTGATTCCCCCCAAAAACCACCAGGAGACAACGATGCCAAAGAAAAGCACAACACCCCGCCGCCAATGGCTCAAAACGGCCCTCAGTACCGGCCTGATGGCCGCTGCTTGCGGCAGCTTGGCGCTGGGCGCCAGCACGGCTGCAGCGCAAGCAGCCTATCCGGCCAAACCCATTCGCTTGGTGGTGCCCTTTGCCCCAGGCGGCGTCACCGACACCAGCGGCCGATTGATTGCCGAGCAGCTGTCCAAGCGGCTGGGCCAGCAGGTGGTGGTGGACAACAAACCCGGTGCTTCGGGCAACATCGGCACGCAAATGGTGGCTGCGGCCGAGCCGGATGGTTACACCTTGTTGTTGGGCTTTGACGGCACCATGGTCATCAACCCGCATGTGTTTCCCAAGGTGGGTTTTGACACGGTCAAAGACTTTGCCCCGATTGGCAAAATCGGCGATGCGATCTTGATTTTGGTGTCCCACCCTGGCGTGCCCGCCAAGACGCTGCAGCAAGTGATCGCCCTGTCCAAAACCCAGTCTGGCGGCCTGTCGTACGGCACTTCGGGCACGGGCGGCACGCCGCACATTGCGGGTGAACTGCTCAAGCAGCGCACCGGTGCCAACCTCACGCACATCCCTTACAAAGGCGGTGGTCAGGCCATGATTGATGTGATGGGCGGCTCCATCCCGTTGGTGTACACCGCTGTGGCGGGCGCGATTTCGCACGTCAAGTCGGGCAAGTTGCATGCGGTGGCCGTGTCCAGCGCGCAGCGTGCACCGTCGATGCCCGACGTGCCCACGTTCATTGAAAGCGGCGTTGCCGATTTCGACATCAACTCATGGGTAGGCTTGTTGGCCCCAGCCAAAACACCGCGCGCCATCGTTGAGCGGCTCAACACCGAGTTGAACACGGTGCTGAACGACCCGGCCGTGCGTGAGCGTCTGGTGACCCTGGGCATCACCGCCAGCCCCGGCGGCCCTGAGAGATTTGGCCGCGACATGGCGCGTGATTTGTCGCGTTACGCTGCGGTCGTCAAATCGGCCAACATCAAGGCCGACTGATCGGCCCGCCGGATGACCCCAGTGGAAAACCCTCTAAAGGGGTTTTTCGCAGCCACAGCTAAGGGGTCGTTGCGACCATTTTCATTTCAGCTTGCCGCCACAAAGCTGCCCGATTTGCCGCCGTGCTTTTCCAGTAGCTTCACGTCGGTGATGACCATGCCCCGGTCCACGGCTTTGCACATGTCATAAATCGTGAGCAGGGCGACCTGCACGGCGGTGAGGGCTTCCATTTCTACGCCGGTCTGGCCATTGACTTCTGCGGTGGCGGTGCAGGCGACGCTCGAGGTGTCGGTTTGAGCTTCAAACGCCACGGCGACCCGTGTGAGGCCAATGGGGTGGCACAAGGGAATCAGATCGCTGGTTTTTTTCGCGCCCTGGATGCCCGCGATGCGGGCGATCCCCAGCACATCGCCTTTTTTGGCAGAACCGGAAGTGATCAATGCCAAGGTGGCGGGCAGCATGGTGATCACGCCCCGTGCTACCGCGACACGCCGGGTGCTGGCTTTGTTTCCTACGTCGACCATGTGGGCTTGGCCTTGGGCATCAAAGTGGGTCAGGACATCGTGGGTCATGCGGGTGATTTTCTGAATGGACGACAGACTTTAAACAAGCGTGCATCATACGGGGCTTGCCAATGACATGTATCAGTTTGAAACTCCCAGACCGTCAACTTCAGTGGGCTCTTGGAATGGCTTTGGCCATCGGTTTGAGCGCGGGCGCCTCTCAAGCGCAAAACACGGGTTTGCCTGCCTTGGGCGATGGCGACAGCATTTCCTTGAGTGCTGAGCGGCAGTTGGGCGACCGCATTGCACGGGAGCTGTTCCGTGACCCGGATTACCTGGAGGATGCTGTGCTGGACGAGTACGTCCAGCAGTTGTGGGCGCCCTTGGTGCGGGCCGCCGTGGCACGCGGTGAGTTATCGCCTGAGCTGCAAGAGCGCTTTGCTTGGCGCATTTTGTTGGGCCGAGACCGCTCTGTGAATGCGTTTGCTTTGCCTGGAGGGTATTTGGGTGTGCATTTGGGGCTGATGGCCGTGGTCAGCACTGCCGACGAGCTGGCATCCGTGCTGGCGCATGAGCTGAGCCACGTCACGCAGCGGCACATTGCACGCGGCATGAGTGACCAGTCCAAGATGACGCCTTGGGTGGTGGGGTCGATGATTTTGGGTGCTTTGGCGGCCAGCAAAAGTCCTCAGGCTGCGCAAGCCCTCATTGTGGGTGGCCAGGCTGCAATGATTCAAAACCAACTGAGCTACACCCGCGATATGGAGCGGGAGGCTGACCGCGTGGGTTACGGCATTTTGGTGGATGCAGGCTATGACCCCGGTGGGTTTGTCAGCATGTTTGCCAAGCTGCAGCAAGCGGCAGGTCTGAATGACAGCGGTGCGTTTCCTTACCTTCGCAGTCACCCTTTGACGACCGAGCGCATGGCCGACATGCAGGCACGTCAACAATTGAACGTGGTCGGACCCAAGCCTTTGCCGGACATGGCCCACGCCATGATGGCTGCCAGGGCCAGGGTCTTGTCGCAAAACAGCCCCGATGCCCTGAAGGCCTGGATTCAAGGGCCGGCGTCATTGGCTGTCACTGCATCGGCGGCCGATCAAGCTGCCGCCTTGTATGCGGCCTGCTTGTCGCATTTGTTGTTGCGTGATGCTTCGGCCACCCAGCGCAACTTGCAAGCCTTGGGCGTACTGGTTCAGTCGCAAATGCACCTGCCCAGTTATGCGGCTGCTTTGCGTTGGTGGCGTTTGTTGCAAGCCGAGGTGGCTGAGCGGCAAGACGACCCGGCTTTGGCGGCACAGTTGTTGACATCTGAGCTGAACGTGCAGACTTGGCAGCGCCCCGAATTGATGGCGCTGGCGCAGGTGTTGCAGCGGTTTCCAGCGCACGCTTTGGTGCCGACGGTCCAGACGCAGTTGCGCCAAGTGGTTCAGCAAATGCCACAGGATGCGCAAGCCTGGGACCGCTTGTCGGGTTTGTTGTCGGTGCAGGGCCAAACCCTGGCTTCTTTGCGGGCTGCCGGAGAGGCTCAGGCCGCTCGGCTCGATTGGCCGGGTGCCGTTGACCGTTTTCGGGCGGCGCAAGAAGTGGCCCTGAAAGGCCGCTTGCAGCCGGGAGAGCACATTGAAGCGTCGATTGTGGATGTTCGCTTGCGCTATGCCCGAGAGCGCTTGCGGGGGTTGCAAGCCCCCGGCCGCTGAACTCAGCCATTGGGGCTATGATCGCGCTCCTCTTCATCAGCTCCCATCATGGCCGGCATCCACATCACCGACATCGAAGCGGCCATCAACCATTGGCGCAGCAAAAATCCCTCTGAGGATGGCGTGACCTTGCCCCAAGAGTTGCGCGCCTTGGCTGAGGTGTATGGCCTGATGGTTTACCACCGTCAGGATCTGGCTGACGAGTTCAGCCTGCCATTGGCCGCTGCGCAGGCTTGGCAAGACTGGTATGCCAGCACGCCCGATACCCCTTGCATTGCGATTTGCTCCACCAGCCAAGGGGATGAGACCTGCAAAGGTTGTGGCCGCAGTTTTGAAGAGGTGCAGTTGTGGATTGAGCTGACCCCGGGTGAAAAGCGTGCGATTTGGCGCCGCATCACGGTGGACGGGACGTCTTGGCGTTTCAACCGTTATGCCGAGCGCGCGGCCGAAGACCGCCATTGGGCGAAGGCCGCTGCTGATGCCCAAGTGCCACTCGACTTGAAGCCCTGA
>JBIKKE010000228.1:0-4573 GCA_044360575.1 Limnohabitans sp.
CGGCCATCGCCCATGGTCATTTTTTCGGAAGTGGTCAGTGCCCGCGATGAGGCGCTGATGACCAGCGTGCGGTCGTTTGAAGCCAGGCCGTTGCCGATCTGGCGGGCGGTTTCCAGCAACTCAGAAGACACCAGTGCGTCCAGCCGCCCAGGCAGCGGGTTCAGGCCTAGCACCGGCAAGCGGCCTTGCAGCTGGCTGTGGGGCAGGGGGTAAATTTCGAGGTAATAGGTGGTGGCCCCGGTGCGCTGCGCCACGCCGGGAATGGAGGTGGCTTGGGCCGGGTAGCCTGCGTGGCGCGCCACGTCGACCAGCCAGTCGGCCAGCACGCCGCCGCCTTCGCCGCCCAGGGCGCACAATAAAATAGAAATCGGTTGGGTCATGGTGTTTCTCTTGGATCAGGCGGGTTGCAACCAGCGGGTGGCCAGGCTTTGCCAGCGGGCCCAAAGGCGCTCGTGCAGCTTGGGGTTTTGCACCACTTCGGCACGGTAAAAAGAAGGGCAGAGCGTGGCTGCATGCGCGTTTTCGCCGCACAGGCCGCAGCCTACGCAGCCGTCGATCACGGTGGCCACCGGGTCTACCTTCAGCGGGTCGGGGTTGTCCTTCAACGTCAGTGTGGGGCAGCCCGACAAGCGTATGCAGGCGTGGTCGCCATTGCACACGTCTTCGTCCACGCCGTATTTCACGCGCTCGACGCGTTCACCTTGTGAGAGCAGCGAAGCCAGCCAGGGCTTGATGCGGCGCTGGCGCTCCAGCTGGCATTCGCCTTCGGCCACGATCACCTTCAGGCCCTGAAACTCGGTGGTGAAGGCCTCGGTCAGCGTGGCCTGCATGTGGCTCACTTCGTAGGTGTGCACTGTGCGCAACCATTGCACGCCCAACCCTTTGAGGGTGGACTCGATGGTCTGGTTGGTGTGCACCATGCTTTGGCGTTTGTCGCCTGCCAGTTCCTTGGCGATGTCGGTGGGCGTGTTGATGATGTCTTGCGTGCCAGTGGCCGAGGTGTAGCCGTTTTTGAAGATCAACAGCACCGCGTCGTCGCCATTGAACAAAGCGCTTTGCACACCCGTCAGCAAGCCGTTGTGCCAAAAACCACCGTCACCCATCACCGACAACACACGCCGCTTCATGAGGGGCGACACACCCGCCCGACTGGCCAAGCTCATGCCGTAGCCCAGGATGGAGTGGCCCACCGAAAACGGCTCGAAAGTAGCCAGAGCATGGCAGCCGATGTCGCCTGAAATGTGCACCGGCCCCACATCTTGCTGTGCCAACTTGAGGGCGGAGAACACGGGCCGCTCGGGGCAGCCAATGCACATGCTCGGTGGGCGCGCAGGCAGTGGGCTGCCCAGCAGGGTTTGCACTTGCTGACGGCGTTCACCATTCGTGGCCAGCCATTGGCGCGTGGCTTCTGGCACAGCATTGGCTTGGTGCCGGTCCAAAAATTTCAGCAAGCCTTGGGCCATGACTTCGGCCGTGTATTCGCCACCAGACGGCAGCATGTCTTTGCCATGCAGCGGGGTTTGCAGGTCCAGTCGGCGCAGCATCAGGGCCAGTTCTTGCTCGATGTATTCGGGCTGGCCCTCTTCGAGCAACAGCACAGCCGATTTGTCCTTGCAGAAATTCACCAATTCATCGGGCACCAGCGGATACGTCACATTCAGCACCAGCACCGACAGGCTGGTCACACCAAAGGCATCGGCCAGGTCGAACTGCTGCAAGGCGCGCATCAGCGTGTTGTACAAACCGCCTTGCACGATCAAACCCAGGTGGCGGTGGGTGCTGCCTTCAAAGTGTTCGTTCAGGCGCTGTTCGGTGATGTATTGGCGTGCGGCGGGCAGGCGGTGCTCCACTTTGCGTTTTTCTTGGGCAAAGGTCACCGGCGGGTGCGCCAGTCGCATGTAATTGAAGCCGGCCGGCTCGTCGATCAGGTGTTTTTTGGACAGCTTTGGGGCCTGGTTGTCCTTGGCCACAAATTGGCCGCGCACATGGCAGGCGCGGATGCGAAGCTCCATCATCACCGGCATGTTGGACGCTTCAGACAGCCTGAAACCGTGTTCCACCATGTTCACCATCTGGCCCAATTCGGGACGGGGGTCGAGCAGGCACATGCCCGACTTGAGTGCATAGGCGTGTGTGCGCTCCTGGATCACGCTGGCACCTTCGCCGTAGTCTTCGCCCACCACAATCAGAACGCCCCCGGTCACGCCGGGCGACGACAAATTGGACAGCGCATCGGCCGCCACGTTGGTGCCCACAATCGACTTCCAGGTCACCGCGCCGCGAATGGGGTAGTGGATGGACGCACCCAGCATGGCGGCGGCAGAGGCTTCGTTGGAACAAGCCTCAACATGCACACCCAGCTCGTCCATATAGGGCTTGGCCTGCACCATGACATCGAGCAGGTGCGAGACCGGCGCGCCCTGGTAGCCGCCCACATAGCTCACGCCCGATTGCAGCAGCCCCTTGGTGATGGCCAAAATGCCCTCGCCGTGAAAGACCTCGCCTGCGCCCATGCGCAGTGCCTTGATTTCTTCGTGAAATGAAACTTCCAAAGCATGCTCCTTGCGTTATTACAGCCCATCTTACGTATAAGTGCATAAAATAATCTGAATAAACGGTATGCGCTCAATGAATATCAAAGACCTTGACCTCAACCTCTTGCGCTTGTTTGACGCGGTGTGGCGCACGCGCAGCGTGAGCCTGGCCGCGCAGCAGTTGGGCATGTCGCAACCTGCGGCCAGCCAAGGCCTGGCGCGTTTGCGGGCTGTGCTGGGTGATGCCTTGTTTGAACGCAGCGGCTCGGGTGTGCGGCCCACGCCGCGTGCGGACCGGCTGGCACAGGCGGTAAAACTTGCGCTGGCCACCCTCGAAGAGGCGCTCAACACCTCGCAGGTGTTTGACCCGAAGCGCTCCAGCCGCGTGCTGCGCGTGCACCTGAGCGACATTGGCGAGGCGCGGTTTTTGCCCGAGCTCGTGTTGGCGCTGCAGCGCATGGCGCCCAACATGCGGCTCGAAACCATGCCATTGCCCCATGACCAGATTGGTCCGGCGCTGGACAACGGTCAGCTGGACCTGGCCCTTGGTTTTTTGCCCGAAGTCACCGACACCTTGCACCAGCCCTTGCTTAGCGACCGTTATGTGGTGCTGATGCGCCAAGGCCATCCGGTGGCCCAGCGCTGGAGCCAGCTGCAAGCGCGCCAGCCCACACCCGAGGCCGCGTTGGAAGTCTTGGCCGAGCTGGAATTTGCCGCCGTGCGCACCCATGCCGACACGCTGCGGATTTTGGATTTGATGCACTGGCAGCACCGCTTGCGTTTGACGGTGAGCCACTTTTTGTCCTTGCCCGGCATCGTACGCAGCAGCGATCTTGCCGTGCTCATACCGCGCAATTTTGCGCAAGGCTTTGCACAGGCCGGCGCCTTGGACATCATCGAGCCCGATTTGCCCTTGCGCGATTTCACCGTGTCGATGCATTGGAGCCAGCGCTTTGACAAAGACCCGTGCCTGCAGTGGCTGCGTGCCACGGCAGCACAATTGTTCAGCACCTACCGCGCGACACCATGAGCACTTACAAACCTTATTTGAGCGCCATTGAAGCCCCCAGTCTGGCCGATGTGCAAGCCTTGAAGGGCCTGACCTTGCTGGAATTTGGCACTGAGTGGTGCGGCCACTGCCGCGCCGCGCAGCCCTTGATCGCTCAGGCATTGGCCGAGCAGCCGCATTGGCAGCACTGCAAAGTCGAAGACGGCCCCGGCCGCCTTTTGGGCCGCCACTACCGCGTCAAGCTGTGGCCCACGCTGGTGTTTTTGCGTGATGGGCAGGAGGTGGGGCGTCTTGTGCGGCCTGCGGGGGCGGACATGGTGGCGGCGCTGGCCGATTCAACTCCATCCACCGAGGTTTGATGGACCGACCAGAAAAACAAAGGAACCAACCTTCTCAGATTTATCCCGCCAGCAGCAGCCCAGCGTCCTCGTACCAAAACAGCAGCGCCGCGTCGTAACTCTCCCACACACAGCCATTGCAGCCACGCCCGCAGCAAGAGGTGGGCTCGGGTGGCGGCTCGCGGAAATCGTGGCCTGCGGCTTGCAGGCGTTCTTGAAACTGCGCAATGCCCCGGCGCACGGAGGCGCGCTGGGATTCGTAGGGATCGATGATGGGATGCTCTTCGTTCGAGGTCATGCCCAATTGTCGGTCAGCGCTGACCTACCGATTGACCGTCACGGGCTGCCCCTGCACCACGGTGTGTGCAATCAAGCGTTCATCGCCCAGCACGATCATCGCGAACAACCATTCGGCCAGGGTTTCGGTCTGAGCAGTGCGGCGCGCCAGCAGGGGCGTGGCTTGGGGGTTGAGCACCACGAAGTCGGCCTCGCAACCAGGCAGCAGGTTGCCCACTTTGCCGCTCAGGTCGAGCGCATTAGCCGCGCCTGCTGTGTGTTGCCACCACAGGTGCTCGGGCGCCAAGCTGATGCCGGGGCTGCCCACGCTTTGTCTGGCCACGGTGTAGGCCGCGTGCATGGTGTGAAAGGGACTGAAGCTGGTGCCGCCCCCCACATCGCTGGCCAGGCCGTAG
>JBIKKE010000030.1:0-15658 GCA_044360575.1 Limnohabitans sp.
CGCCGCGTTTCATACATTACATCCGCAGCACGTGCGATCGTTACCGCGAGCTGGGCCCGCTGCTCAAATTGATCGACGAGATTGAGGGCACAACGCCCCAAGTGGGTTTTGCCTACGGGCGCATGTGAGCATGCCGCGCTTTTACTGCCCCACCCCTTTGAGCACTGGCCAGCCGCTCAGCCTGCCTGCAGGTGCAGCTCGTCACGTGCAAGTGCTGCGCCTGCAGCCTGGCGATGTCATCACCTTGTTTAACGGCGAGGGTGGAGAGTTTGCGGCCACTGTGACCCGCATGGGCCGCAGCGATGTGGACGTTGACATCGGCGCACACCACGCGGTGGAGCGCGAAGCTGTCCGAGCGGTGCACCTGTTGGCTGGCATCACCGCCAACGAGCGCATGGACTGGTTGGTCGAAAAAGCCACCGAACTGGGTGTGGCCAGCATCACGCCCCTGGTGGCCGAGCGCAGCGTGCTCAAGCTCAAGGGCGAGCGGGCCGAGAAAAAACTGGCGCACTGGCAAGGTATTGCTGTCGCGTCTGCCGAGCAGTGTGGGCGCAACCGCGTGCCCCCGGTTCACGCTGCAGTGACGCTGGCCGAATGGGTTAAAAAAGCCCCGCCAGGCGAGCGTTGGGTGCTGTCACTGTCTGAAGGCACGCAGTCCTTGGGGCAGATGTTGGGTGCTGGCCCCGTCACGGTGCTCAGCGGCCCCGAAGGTGGCCTGAGCCCCAGCGAGGAGCTTGCAGCTTTGGCCGCCGGCTTTGCCCCCGTGACGCTGGGGCCGCGTGTGCTGAGGGCCGAAACCGCACCCTTGGCGGTATTGGCTGCTTGTTCCGTTTGATCGGTCAAGTCGATTGAATGCGTTTTGCAAGCTGCGATTGAACGCAGCAGCCAGCTGAGCCTAGGCGACAGCTCTTCATAAGTGGTTACCGATAAACTGTCCAGCATGAACGCCAATCTCATTCTCCTCACGCTCTGCCAGGGCCTGTTCTTCACGAACAACGTCACCTTCATCGCCATCAACGGTTTGGTGGGTCTGTCCATGGCTCCGCTGGGCTGGATGGCGACTCTACCCGTCATGGGCTATGTGGTGGGTGGTGCATTGTCGACAGGGCTGGTGGCCAAAAGCCAGTCGCGCTGGGGGCGCAAAGTGTCGTTTCAGCTGGGTCTGGTGGTGGCCTTGTTTTCGGCGATGTTGGCCACCTATGCGGCTTACAGCCACAACTTTTGGTTGTTGGTCGCGGCCACAGTGATTGCCGGTTACTACAGCGCCAACGGTCAGCTGTACCGTTTTGCGGCGGCCGAGTTGGCCGCCGACGGCTTTAAGGAAAAAGCCGTCTCGTTGGTTTTGGCCGGTGGTTTGATCGGGGCCATCGTGGGGCCCAACCTCGCCTCGCGCACCCGCACGCTGTACGAAGTTCCCTTTTTAGGCGCCTACATGGCGCTGGGCGTCGTGGCGATTTTGGCCATGGTGTGCATGAGTTTCATCCGCTTTCCGGCGGTGCCTGCCAAAAAGCCGGGCGACAGCACTGGCCGTCCATTGTCTGAAATCATGCGCCAGCCCGTGTTCATCGTGGCGGCAGCCGCAGCGGCCTTGAGTTACGGCGTGATGAACCTACTGATGGCGGCCACCCCGTTGGCCATGCAGGTGTGCGGCTTCAGCTTTGACGATGCGGCTTTGGTGCTGGAGTGGCATGTGATTGCGATGTTTGCACCCGGATTTTTCACCGGTCACTTGATCAAAAAATTCGGCACGTTGCAAATCATGGCGGTGGGGGTGGTGATCAATTTCGTCTGTATCGCGGTAGCGCTTTCCGGGGTTGAGTTGCACCAGTTCTTAATTTCATTGTTTTTACTGGGCTTGGGCTGGAACTTTTTGTTCACTGGCAGTACCACTTTGGCCATGCAAGCTTGGACACCCGCTGAAAAAGACCGGGGTCAGGCCGCCATCAACTTCTTTGTGTTTACCACCATGGCACTCACCTCTTTTGCCTCAGGCGCTTTGGTCACCACGCAAGGTTGGGTGTGGTTGAACATCGGATCGCTCTTGCCCGTGAGCTTGACGGGTGTGGCGCTGGTTTGGATGGTGTTCAAGCAGAGGGCGGCGCTGCAAAACGCGCCAACAACCAGCGCTTGAGTGAGGCAAAAACCTGAGCGCGGTAGAGGTCGTTGAAGACCTCGTGGTACATCGCTTCAAAGCATTCGGCTTGCACCACATCCTTGGGGGCTGACCGGGCGAAGTCAGCGTTGGCTTGGGCGTTGACCAATTTGTCTTGTCCCGCGTATAGCATCAAAGTGGGTACTTGCCACTTTGCAGCGTCGACCAGAGTCTTCTCGCCGTTTTGCAAAATCCACGCGGCCAGTCCCGTTGAGATTCGCCGGTGCACCATCGCATCTGCTTGGTAGGCCTTCACCACATCGGGGTCACGAGACACAAAGTCGGCTTTCAGACCGTTGTCCACACGCAAGTGGGGCAGTACGCGCGGTAACGTCGCCAACAGCAATTTTTGAAAAACATTGGGAAATGCGCCGAATGCGGGTGAAGACAACACCGCTGCATCGACCGGGCGCATACCCTCTGCCAGCGTGCGCGCCACCACCAAGCCGCCTAGGCTGTGGCCCAGCAAGATGAGGGGTATGCCCTGCAAGGCCGGTTGCTGCCGGGTGTCGTCGATCACCCGGCACAAGTCGGCTTGCAAGCTACCCGGACGCAACAAGTCACCGCGAGCGCCTGCCGATTGGCCGTGGCCTTGTTGGTCGTAGGCCCGCACCGCAAACCCCCATTGGTGCAAGTGCGCTGCCACCTCGCCGTAGCGCCCGGCGTGCTCGCCGAGGCCATGCACCAAAATCACCGTGCCCAGGGGATGGTTGACTGGCAAGGCCCAGTCGTACACCGCCAGTTGGCCGGCTTCGCCCTGCAAAGCAGAAACTTGCGGGCGCGCAATGGAGGGGCGGGATATCACGTTCATCAAGGCATCCGCGCCATGACTTCGGCCACCGCCGCCGTGAGTTTTTTGGCATAGGGCACATGCAAAAACTCATTCGGTCCGTGCGCGTTGCTCTTGGGGCCGAGCACGCCGCAAACCATCATTTGCGCTTTAGGGAAGCCAGCGCTCAGCATGTTCATCAGCGGGATGGTACCGCCTTGCCCGATGTAGCCCACGCCTGCGCCAAAGTGCGCTTGGCTGGCGGCGTTGAGCGCTTGTTCGAACCACGGTGAGGTGTCTGGTGCGTTCCAGCCAGTAGCGCCGCCGCCGCTTTCAAACGTGACCTTGGCCTGGTAAGGCGCATTGTCTTCGAGCAAAGCTTTCATCTCGGCCACAGCTTGCGCGGCGTCCACCAGCGGCGGCAGGCGCAGACTGAGTTTGAAGGCGGTATAGGGCCTGAGCACATTGCCCGCGTCTTTGAGTGCTGGAAAGCCTTCTGCGCCGGTCACGCTCAGTGTGGGTGTCCAGGTGCGGTTGAGCAGGGCTTGTGTTGGGTCGTTGGTGGTGGGCAAGGCAAAGCTGGTGGAGCCGCCGCAGTCGTAGTGCGCCCACGGAAAGCGCTTGTAGACCTCATCGCCCAAGATGGCGGCCGTGGCCTGGGCTTGTGCCAGCCGCTCGGCGGGCACTTCGCAATGGAAGCTGGCGGGCAGCAGCCGGCCAGTGGCGCTGTCTTCGAGCCGGTCAAGCACCTGACGCATGATGCGAAAGCTCGATGGCACCAGGCCTGAGGCGTCACCCGAGTGGATGCCCTCGGTCAGCACCTGCACCTTGAGCGTGCCGCTGGCCATGCCGCGCAGGCTGGTGGTGAGCCACAGTTGGTCGTAGTTGCCCGCGCCGCTGTCCAGGCAAATCACCAGGCCCACATCGCCCAAGCGTGTGCGCAGTGCGTCCACATAGGGCAGCAAGTCATAAGAGCCCGACTCTTCGCAGGTCTCGATCAGGCCGACGATGCGCGGGTGCGGCGTGTTTTGGCTTTTCAGCGCTTGGACGGCGGCGATGCTGGCATAGACCGCGTAACCGTCGTCCGCACTGCCCCGGCCATAAAGCTTGCCCTCTTCATAAACAGGGGTCCAAGGCCCAAGGTCGCTCCTCCAGCCATTGAACTCGGGCTGCTTGTCCAGGTGGCCGTACATCAACACGGTCTGGCCCGAGCCCTCGCTGGCGGCGCGTGTGGCGGCCACTTCAAAGAACATGACGGGCGTGCGGCCCGGCAGGCGAATGACCTCCAGCGTCAGGCCTTCCACCTTTTGTGCTTCAACCCACTGCGCGGCATTGCTCAGCACGGTCTCGATGTGGCCGTGCGCGGCCCAATCGGCGTCAAACGAGGGCGACTTGGCCGGGATCTCGATGTAATTTTTCAGCTCGGGCACGATGGTGCGGTCCCAGGCTTGGGTGACGTCGTTCAGAGCGCGGGCGCTGTCGAGCAGGCCATCGGGCATTTCGCGGTGCAAGGGGGCGTTCATGGTGGGGCTCCTCGGGTCGGCACAAAAGAAAACCACTGTAGCGCGATTGCGTGGCACTGGCCACAGCGAGGTTTCGCAGTGGGGACATCTGGATCATTCAGGTCATGGATTGGCGCAAAATGGTTGCCTCGTCGCCTCAGTGCGCATGCCCTTATCCTCATATTCAAAGACACCCTTGAACGCGAAAATGCTGCCCACCTCCACAAGCCAAGACACTGCCTTGCCACGCATGGGTGCCATGGTGTTGGCTGCGGGCGCTGGCCGCCGCATGGGTCATCGACCCAAATGCTTGTTGCAGCTGAACGGCAGGAGTTTGATCGATCGCCAACTGGAGGCCGTGTTTCAAGCGGGCCATGTGTCCGTGCTGGTGGTTTTGGGGTACCACGCTGAACGCATCCAACAAGACGCTGCGCTGAAGCATTGGGGCGCTCGGTGTGTGGTGAATCCAGATCCGGAGGCGGGCCATGTCAGCTCTTTGCGCTCAGGCCTTCAGGCATTGCCTCCTGATTTAGACGCTGTGATGGTGTTGCTGGCCGACCAGCCCATGATCGATGTGGCGGCGATTCAAGCACTGATGCACGCTTATGCCGTCCGGCCTGAAGGTACACACATGGTTCAGCCGACGGTGCAGGATTTGCCAGGCAATCCGGTGGTTTTTTCGTCTGCAGTGGTGTCGCAGATCTTGGCGGGGGACGTTCAGATGGGCGCGCGTCAATGGCAGCAACTTCACCCAGAAAAGACCTACCGCTGGAAAACCCCCGATGCGCGATACCGGTTGGATGTGGACAATGAGCAAGACATTCAGACTCTGAAGGCCTTGACAGGGCATAGCCTGCTCTGGCCAAGCGACTTGAGCCGATAAAACATCTCCGCAGCATGAACAGCATCGACATCGACGTGATCCGCACCGCCCTCGATTGGCTCAATCGGGGGCACCGCGTTGTGATGGGCACCGTGGTGCGCACCTGGGGTTCTGCCCCGCGCCCACCGGGCTCACTCATGATCATCCGGGACGATGGTCAGGTGGCCGGTTCGGTCTCGGGCGGCTGCATCGAAGACGATTTGATACGCCGTGTGGCGGCTGGCGAGCTGGCGCTGCGCATGCCCGACACCACCACCTATGGCCAAACTGCGGAAGAGTTGCGCCGCTTTGGCTTGCCCTGCGGTGGCTCGGTGCAGGTGGTGCTGGAGCCTTTGTCTGCCCATTCGCAACTGCGCGAATTGTTGGTGCTGATCGAGCAACACCAGCGCGTGGAGCGCCGCCTGGACATCGCCACCGGCATGGTGCGCATGGGTGCAGCCACAGAAGGCGACAAACTGCAGTTTGACGGCCAAAGCCTGACCACCGTTCACGGTCCGCGCCTGCGTTTGCTCATCATTGGCGGCGGTCAGTTGTCGCGCTATCTGGCGGCCATGGCCGTGATGCTGGATTACCAAGTCACAGTGTGCGAGCCGCGAGTGGAATACCACGAAGGCTGGGAAGCCATGAGCGGCGTGACGCTGTCCACCCAAATGCCCGACGATCTGGTGCTGGCCATGCGCTTGGACCACAACAGCGCGGTGGTGGCCGTGACACACGACCCCAAGCTGGACGACCTGGCCCTCATGGAGGCGCTGCGCACCCCTGCCTTTTATGTGGGTGCCTTGGGCTCGCTGCACAACAACGCCCAGCGCCGCAAACGCCTGCTCGACTTTGATGTGAGTGAGGCCGAAGTGCAGCAGTTGCACGGCCCCGTGGGTTTGAACATCGGTGCTCTCACGCCCCCAGAGATCGCCATGAGTATCGTGGCCGAGATGACCGCCATGCGCCGGGGCACAGATTTGAGTCAAGCGCTCAGCAATTGGCAAGGATCAAAGACAGTCTGCGGGTCGGTTTGATGGCGCTCAAGCCCTGATGACGTCCAGGATCAACTTCAGTGAGATCAGCAGCAAGCCTATTTGCACCCATTTGAAGAACCAGTCGTCGGAGATTTTGCGTGTCAGGTAAGCCCCAGCCACTGTGCCAATCAAGGCAAATGGGATCAGCACCAGTGCACCAGTCAGTTCAGCGGGGCCATACGGTTGCAGCTGGTGATAGGGCCCCAGTTTGACCAAGTTGATGAATGCAAAAAACAAAGTTGAGGTGCCAGCAAACACCAGCTTGGAAAGTTTTTGGGGCAACAGGTAAACCTGAAATGGGGGGCCACCCGCATGTGAGATGAAGCTGGTAAAACCCGACAAACCACCCCAAAACAGACCTTTGTCCCAGCGGGCTGGGCTCGGTGCCTGATCGGTGTTGCGTTTGCGCCAGGCGTTGAGCACAAAGCCCACGCCCATCAGGCCGATCATCATTTTTACAGCTGTGTCAGACACCAGCGCTGCGGTGAGCCAGCCCACCAACACACCGCCCACACCAGCCGGAACAAGAATTTTCAGATTGATGGCGCTGAAGTTTTTACGGTACAACCACAGGCCCACCATGTCAGAGATGATGTAGATGGGCAGCAACATGACGACCGCTTTGACCGGGGACATGAACAGCGAAAGAATAGGCACTGAAAGCATGCCCACTGTGGGTAAACCGCCTTTGGACAAGCCCACCATGGCTGCGGCCACGCCCGCCCAGATCAGGTAATGCAAATCATCCATCACAACTCAGGTCAGAACGTCTTTGAATCACAAATAAGGACGCACCCATTCCAAACCCCGTGAAGTCCCCCCCGCCGAAGCATCGGCCGGGTTGTACTCACAGCCGATCCAGCCATCCCAGCCGCATTCGGCCGACACCTTGTCGATGACCTGGAAGATGTGCTGCCAGTTGACCTCACCCGTGCCTGGCTCATGGCGATGGGGCACTTCAGCGATCTGAAAATGACCCACCCGCCCCGTGGGCAGGTACTGAGCAATCTTGGCACTCAAATCGCCTTCGACGATCTGGCAGTGGAACAAGTCCATCTGCACTTTCACGTTGGAAGCACCCACGGCCTCAACAATGCGGTGCGCGTGGTCTTGCCGGTTCAGATGAAAGCCCGGCACGCTACGGGTGTTGATCGGCTCGATCAGCACATCGCGCCCGGCTTTGGCCGCTTCTGCAGCGGCCCATTGCAGGTTTTTGGCCAGGGTGGCGTCGGCATCTTCAGGGCTGGCACCTGGGGCGCGCAAACCCACCATGGCATGAATGCGCGGGCAATTCAGCGCCTCGGCATAGACCAAGGCTTGTGCAAAACCCGTGCGGAACTCAGCTTCACGTCCGGGCACGCTCGCGGTGCCACGGCTGCCGCCTTCCCAAGCTTGGGTGAAGCTGGCGCTGTCGTTGCCACCCGACGGTGTGTTGAACAGCACCTGTTGCAAACCATGGGCCTTCAATCGGGCCGCGAGTTCTTGCGCGGGAAAAGCATAGGGAAACAAATACTCCACGGCCTTGAACCCGTCTTTGGCTGCCGCTTCAAAGCGCTCCAAAAACGGCAGGTCGGGGTACATCATGGACAAGTTGGCAGCAAATTGAGGCATGTTGGGTGTTCTGAAAGAAAGGAGAGAAGTCGAGGCGACAAACAATCAGCACCGTTCACCTTCCCAGGCAGCGGCAGCGTGATGGTGTTCGGTTCAGCTTACAAAGATAACAGCATTTTTCATTCAACATGGGCGTGTGACTTTGAGCGATTCAGCCACATCGGCCGCAGTGGGCCGTTGACGCGGTTCGGCACACAAACAAGCTTGGGCCAAGGACTGAAAAGCCAGTGCCGATGGGTGCTCGGTATGCGCGCCGGTTGCCGCTGAGGTTGAGTACCTCCAGCGTGTCGGTCAAATCAAAGACTTCTTCGGGCAGGTCGGTCAGGCCGCAAGCCAGGTCCAGGCGGCGTGTGCCTGCCAGGGCCCCGCTGCGCAGCTGTTGGAGGGTGTGCATGGATCGAGTCAGAAAGTGCCCAGTCCCCTACTTGGCATGGGATACGGGTGAGCATGGTTCAACAAAGCTGGCCGCTTTTGTGCAATTGCCAAATCCGCTCGAGCAAAGCGCGTGCACCCGTCTCGCCAATGACCGGCGTAGCCAGTTCCATGAGCTTAGCTTCCAAGTCGGCGTCTGACAGTGGTAATTCTGGGTCGCCTTTGCGGTCGGGTTGCAGCAGGTTCAACTGACGACCATCGCGCAGGGTGATGGTCACCCGCGCACCGCGCCTCCCGGGAAAGGCCGCGTCAACGGCCGGGTCCAGCGATTTGTCGATGCGCTGCATGAGCGCACGGGTGTGCGGATCGTTCAAGCGCTCGGGCTCGAAGGCCAACAGACGCACGCTGCCATGCACCAAAGCGCTGGCCACCATGTAGTGCAGGCTGAAGCGCGCTTGATCGGCGTTTTGCGGGTCCACATGCGGCGCAATGTCGAGCGTGGGTTGGTACACGCCCAGCTGCACATGCGCAATGTCGGCATGACCAAAGCCGTGCGTTTGTTGAAGGGCCAGAGCGCCATCGATGGCAGCAAAGGTGTGGCCGCAACCGATGTGGTTTTTAAAGGTGAGGCGGGTGATGTGAAAGTCGGTGCCCAGCGTCGCGCCAATTTGGGACCAGTCTGCCCCTTGGCTCATGGCATGGCCCAGACCCGATTCGCCCTCCAGCACATCGAGTGAACTGCGCATGCCGCCCGCGGCCAGCTGCGCTGCCAGCACACCCGCTTCGGCTGCACGGCCTGCGTGCAGCGGCTTGGCCATCGCCTCTGAGCGAAAGGCTTGCTGCAGACCTGCGGTGCAGGTGGCGGCGATGGCCAATGCATTGGCAAAAGCCACTTCGTCCAGCTTCAGCAAACTGGCAGCCGCAGCAGCGGCCCCAAAGCTGCCTATGGTGCCAGTGTTGTGCCAGTATTTGTAATGAGGCCGCCCCATGACCACGCCAATGCGGGTGGAGACTTCATAACCCAGCACCACGGCGCGCAAAAACTCGGGCCCACTCGCGCGCACCGACTGGGCCACGGCCAAAGCCGCGGCGATGGTGGCTGCGCCGGGGTGGTACATGGCATCGCGAAAGCTGTCGTCCACCTCTGCTGCGTGGGCGGCCGTGCCCTGGATCAAGGCGGCGGCACGCGGGGTGGCCGCGCGCCCTTGTACCAATTGGGCTGTGCCCCGGTCCAGGTCATCGGCCAGCGCGTGGGTCAGCACCTGCACTGCCGGTGTGTTCAGGCCTGGGTAGATGGAAGCGTACCAATCGATCACCGCACGCTGGGCGTGGTACGCCACCTCAGGCGGCAGCGGGGCTTGGGCAAAGTCCAAGGCAAAGCGGGCGAATGTTTCGACCGCCAAGGGCTTTGGTGCTGGTTCGGTGTGGGTCATGGACCAACTCTTATGCCAGCACAAGCACGCCGTCAGCAGCGCTCACACCTTGGCCTTGCGCGCGCACAAAAAGCGGGTTGATTTCTGCCTCCAGCAAGCGATCGCCCAGTTGTGCCGCCATACCCGAAAAAGCCACGATGGCGTCCACCAGTGCGCTGACATCGGCTTTGGGGCGGCCCCGAAAGCCATCGAGCAAGGGCCAGGTTTTCAGGTCCTGCGCCATGGCCAGCGCGTCGGCGCGGCTGAGGCTTTTCAGCCCTTGCGCGTCTTGCGGCAAGAGGCGCAGCGTGGTGTCTTGGAACAACTCGGCCGTCACCCCGCCCATGCCCAGCAGCACGGCCGTGCCCAGCGCATCGCGGTGCAGCCCCAAAATCAATTCAGTGCCGCCGCCCACCATCTCTTGCACCAAAAAACGTTCAGGGCGCACACCTGCTTTGGCCAGCACTTCGTCGCTCATGGTTGCCATGCGTTCCCCCACCGTTTCGGGCGTCAGACCAATGGCCACACCACCCACATCGCTCTTGTGGGTAATCAGCGAAGAGAGGATTTTGAGCACCACACGGCCACCCAGTTCGCGTGCAGCGGCCTCGGCTTCGGTGGCTGTGGTGACGATGCGCTCGGCCGCACAGGGCACATTGAAGCGCGCAAACACTTGTTTGGCCTGCGCTTCGTCGAGCGCGCCGGAAGGCAACTCGACGGTGACGATGGCGACAGCACTGTTGACTTCGTCTTCTTTGACCGGAGCCACAAAGCGACCGACTTTCAGCATGGCGGCCAGTGCAGCTGTGCAGCTCTCGGCGGCGACAAAGGCGGGCACGCCGCTCTTTGTCAGGAGTGCACCCACTTCTGGTGCGTGCGGACTGACGTAGGCCATCACGGGTTTGTTGGATTCGGGCAAGCAGTCGCGAATGGCGTTGGCCATCAGTTCGGGCTTGGCCAAGCTGGACGAGCCCACGATGATCACCAAAGCGTCGTAGCTGGGGCTGGCCAGCAAGGAGCGGATCGCGCCACGCAGCAGGTCGGGCCGCAGGCCGGCCAAGGTCACGTCGATCGGGTTGCGATCGAGCACTGCTTCACTGCCGGTTTGCAGCGCACGCAGCGCTTCGGCTGTGGCGTCGTCGGGTGCGGGGGTTTCAAACCCCCCCACGCCCAAGTCGTCGGACACCAGCGTGCCCGCACCGCCGGTGCTGGTGAGGATGGCCACACGCTGGCCGCGCAGATGGCGGCCGGTGGCCAATGCCACGGGAATGTCCAGGAGGTCGTTGAAGGTCTGTGCGCGGATGACGCCCACTAGCTTGAACAGGGCGTCGTACATGCGGTCTGCACCTGCCATGGCCCCGGTGTGCGACACGGCGGCTTGTGCACCCGCTTCGGAGCGGCCAATCTTGAAGGCCACCACCGGTTTGCCTAGGCGTGCTGCTTTCAGGCAAGCGGCGCGAAACTTGGCCGGGTCGCGCACAGTCTCAATGTAAAGCGCAATCACCTGCGTGGCCGGGTCGTCGGCCAAGTGGTCAATGAAATCAGACAGCTCCAGGTCCACCTCGTTGCTGGTGGAAATCAGTTTGGACAGGCCAATGCCGCGTGCTGTGGCCCGCGAGAGCAGCGAACCCAAAATGCCGCCACTTTGCGACACCACACCAATACTCCCCACCGGGAAATGGTCCATTTCCAGAGCACCTGTGGCCGAAAGCACGATGCTGTCGGTCAGGTTCACCAAGCCGATGGTGTTGGGCCCCAAGATGCGCATGCTACCGGCCGCTTCTATCAATTGCTGTTGACGGCGTGCACCGTCCTCGCCGGTCTCGGTGTAACCACTGGCCAGCACGATGGCCGCTGCGCAGCCGCACGCTGAGAGTTCTTTGACCGCCAAGTGGGCACGCTCGGCCCCCAACAACACAATGGCCACATCCGGTGTTTCGGGCAGCGAGGCGATGTCGGGATAACAGGGCAGATCGCCAATGCGGTCCACCTTGGGGTTGACGGGCAGGATGCGCCCGGTAAAGCCGTGTTTTTGCAGGTAAGCCACCGGCCGGCCAGCGGTTTTGCTGGCGTCAGCCGATGCGCCGATGACGGCAACGCTGCGTGGCCGCAGCAAGCGGGGGATCGCGTCAATGGGAGAATTCACGGGCGCACTCATAGGGACATTCACGGTGCTCACTCTTGGCTGGCGGCTTTGGCCAAAAAGGCTTCGACCGATGCGCGGTGCTCGCTGCTGGTGTAGCAGATGCCTTGCGCTTGGCTCCCTTGAGCAAACACGTCGTGTGAGCTCATCTCAAAGCTTTGGTTCAAGATGGTTTTGGTCAAAGCCATGGCGGTGCTGGAGTTTTGGCTCAACTCTTTGGCCCAAGCTTGTGCGTCAGCCAACAGCGTGTCGGCGCTGGTCTTGCGGTCCACAATGCCCAATGCCAGCGCCTCGTCCACCTTGACTTGGCGGCCGGTGAAGATCAGTTCTTTGGCCTTTGCCAAGCCCACGCGGCGTGGCAAAAAGTACATACCGCCACCGTCTGGAATGATGCCGCGCAGCATGTACGACCAAACAAAACTGGCCCACTCGCTGGCGATGATGAAGTCACACGCCAGCGCTGTGTCTGCGCCCAAGCCCGAGGCCGCGCCGTTGACCGCAGCGATCACTGGCTTCGGACAGGTGTGCAGCAGCGACTGCGCTGTGTGAACCCGTTGCTGACGGTGCCAGCCATTGAAGCCGACTTCGCCCGCCGGAGCGTTCATGCGCTTTTGCATGCCGCTGATGTCGCCGCCCGCGCAAAAGCCCTTGCCCGCGCCTGTCAGTACCAGGGCGCGGATGGCTTTGTCGGCCGTCACCGACTCCAGTGCGGCTATGAACTCTGTGCGCATGTCGTCGCTCATGGCGTTGCGCTTGTCGGGGCGGTTGAGTGTGAGCGTGGCGATGGCGTCGTTGACGGTCATTTCAATCAGTTGGTAGTCCATGGTCATTTTGTTGTCGCTGTCGTTGTTCAGTCGGCTTTGATGTTGTTTTCTTTCACGATCTTTCTCCAGCGCGCTTCTTCGGCCTTCACATAGCGATCGAACTCTGCGGGCTCAGACGCGGTGACGATCAAGCCTTCTTGTTCGACCTTCTTGACAAACTCGGGGTTCAGTGCAGCTTTTTTGACGGCTGCGTTCAGCTTGGCGATCACCGGAGCGGGTGTGCCTGCGCGAACAAAAAAGCCATACCAGCTCTCGACCGCATAGCCAGGAACCGAGGCGGCCACGGTGGGTACGCCTTTGAATGCTGGCGAAGGCTCTGGCGTCGTCACTGCAAGTGCGCGCAACTTGCCTTGATCCACCAAGTTGCCCACGGCCGCCGCTGTGCCAAAGAACAGGTCAATCTGACCACCAAGCACATCGACCATGGCGGGTCCCGCGCCGCGGTAGGGAATGTGCAAGAAATCAAGCTTGGTCAAGTTGGCGAACATTTCGCCAGCCAAGTGGGCTGAGGTGCCATTGCCTTGTGAGGCATAGGTCAGTTTTTTGCCCGACCTTGCTGCATCCAACACGTCTTTGACCGTTTTGAACGGACTTTCCGTGCGCACCACCAACACGTTGGGGCCGCGGCCGATCAGACTGACCGGTGCGAACGCTGTGTCGTTGTTGTAGGGCAGTTTGCTGAGCAAACTGGGGTTCACCGCGTGCGCCAATGTGGCGATGACCAAGTTGTAGCCATCGGGGGCACTTTTGGCCACCAAGTCGGTGCCGATCACCGTGCCCGCGCCGGGTTTGTTGTCGATGATGACCGGTTGGCCCAGTGCCTGTGACATGCCTTGACCCAAGGTGCGTGCGATCAGGTCAGTGCCGCCGCCAGGAGCGAAGGGCACGACGATGCGCACGGGTTTGTCAGGGAACTCCGCGTGGGCAAGGCCGGTAAAAAGGACCAAACCCAGTCCTATGACTTGCGCCATTTTCCGCAGGCTGGAAGAAAAAATTGTCATGTGATGTCTCCGTGATGGGTGGGCTTAACTGCGGCATCTTTTGCGCCGCAGCTTCGAACATGGAATTGAGCCTTCAGCTTAGAGGGCTTGAGACTTTTTAGAACCCATGTATTTCCATCAGATGGAATTAAAATGGTCGCAAACCTGCCCCAAACAGCCCCATTTAATTGGGTAAACCCTGATCCATCTTGCCGTGAGTTCCTTCGAAGAAAATCCAGGCCGCTCTACCATCAACCGTTCCTTGCTGCGCGGAGCCGACATCCTTCGGGCTTTCCGTCCGGGCTCTGATTTGTTGGGCAATGGCGAGATTGCAGAGCGCACAGGCTTGTCTGCATCGACGGTCAGTCGCCTCACGCAAACGATGGTGGCGGCTGGTTTGCTGCAACAAGACCGTGTCCGCCGAGCCTACCGACTGGCACCCTTGGTGCTGAGCTTGGGGCATGCGATGCGATCAGGCTCGCAAGTGCTGGCCGTTGCAGCGCCTTTGATGCGTACTTTGGCAGAGCGAGAGCACATCAATGTGGGCTTGGCATACCCTGATCGCGACGAGATGGTTTATCTTGAATCCATCCGCTACAACCGCCGGCTGGCGCTGCGCAGTGTGGTGTCGGGCCAGCGGGTTCCGATGGAGCTGACGTCCTTGGGGCAGGCTTATTTGGCCACTGTGCCAACGGAGCGCTACCACCTGCTGGAGCCGATCTTCAAGCGACGCAATGGCAGGCACTGGAAAGAGGTCAAGCTGGCCATAGAGGCCTCAAAACTTTGCATGAATGAAAAGGGCTATTGCTGGGCGAGTTGGCAACCTGAAGTTTTGGCCTTGTCCACTGCGCTGCATTCTGCAGAGGGTGTTTGCATCATCAATGTCAGCGTGTCTACGCCCGGAAAAATCGAGCCTTGGATCGAGATCTTGGCGCCTCAACTCCTCGCCTTGAAGGCAGGCATCGATTTGGCGCTGGCCAAAGGGGCATGAGATCGTGTTCATAGAAAAATTTGAGCGTTGAAACCCATGTCCGGTGTCTGAGGGCCACTTCGCGGTGTTGTGGCGTCTCTGTATGCGAGCGGACAGACGCCGAATTTGAGGGGCTCAAAAATGGGTTGGTAACTCAGGTGCACATGATTTACACCTTTGCAATTTCACTCATTTTGAAAGCTATTCACATGACATTCGAAACTCAAAAATCCACTTCACCCGCTATGCCAACACTCAAGCCCGAGCAGCACCACACCAAGGCAGCAGAGCATTTGGAGTTGGCGGCCAAATCACACAAAGAAGTTGCCAAATGCATCGGTGCAAATGACCATGCTGCGGCTCAGACCCACAGCAAGACAGCGCACGAGCACATGACCCAAGCCCATGCGCATGCTGATGCGGCTAAAAAAGCGATGCCTGCATCCAAGTAATTGAGACTGGAAAATGAATAAGCCGTCTGCCTCACGAGGGCAGACGGCTTTTCATGTGCCATCTGAAGCAAGATACGGTCCGAGGCAGCTTTGCCAGCGGCGCAATGCGGCGCGCCTCTTCAAGTTCAGCCCCTGCCCGGAATCTCCGAGAGGAGTTGCTCCACATGGGCTTTGGCTTTTTCGAGCGAGGCCATGCTGCCGGTCAGGTACATGCGACCGCTGGCACCGATCATGCTGCACTCGACTAAGGTCAAGTCAGGCGCGACTTTTTCGGCTTCGTTGGCCATGTGGGCACCAAACAGGGCCGGGGCCACTTCCATCAGCAGCGTGTTCTGGCCGGGCAACACCATGCTGGCTTGGCGTGTCCGGTTCATCAGCACGGCGTGCTGATCGGTCACGTCTTCCAAAATGTCGCTGTACAGCAGGTGCGGGCGCAGCTGGTCTTGGGCCTTGGCCCCCATCCAGTCCAGGATGACCTGGCCTGCGCGCTGCAGGGCGGCGCTGTCGTTGCTGTGCAACTCCAGCACGCCAAACTGCCGCTCGACAGCCAGGATGCCCGGCTCCAGCGAGGG
>JBIKKE010000229.1:0-4530 GCA_044360575.1 Limnohabitans sp.
AACAGTTTGGCAAACCACCCCGCCGCCAGCACCAGGCACACCGTGGCACCAACGGGGTCGCCAGGGATGCTATTCAACCCGTCTTTGGCAAAGGTCGCCGACACCGACAACACCGTCTCGGCACCGAACCAAGTGGCAAACACCGTGGCCACGTTCATGTACAGCGGCAAACTTCGGCCAGCCACCAGATAGTCTTTGGCTCCATGGACCCTGCGTGCTGCGAACAAACCAATGCAGATGGTCACCGTCAAATAAGCGATCACAAAAGTCAGCAACACCTTCGTACCCTCCTGATGTCAAAAGTCACATGAAAAGTTGCAAATGCATGGCGAGTTGCAAAACCGCCAAGGAGACCACAAAACCAAGCCCAGCGTAAATCAGGGTTTGCAGCAGTTTGTTGGTTCTGCGCTGCTCTGCCAACAAGTGCTCGATCTGCACCGCATCGTGGGTACGCGGATGCTTGAGGTAGTCGCTCAGCAAACGCGGCAACTGAGGCAATAGCTTGGCGTAATGCGGGGCCTGCGACTTGAGCTCTTCCCAAAGCTTTTTGGGACCGATTTGCTCCAGCATCCAGGTTTCCAAGAAAGGCTTGGCCGTGCTCCACAGATCAAGCTCAGGGTCCAGATCGCGTCCCAAGCCTTCGATGTTGAGCAAAGTTTTTTGCAACAACACCAACTGCGGCTGGATTTCCACCTGAAAACGGCGAGAAGTCTGAAACAGGCGCATGAGCACCATGCCCAGAGAAATCTCCTTGAGTGGGCGATCAAAGTAAGGCTCGCACACCGCGCGAATGGCCGACTCCAGCTCATCGACCCGCGTCTCAGCAGGCACCCAACCCGACTCGATGTGCAGCTCGGCCACGCGTTTGTAGTCGCGGCGGAAAAAAGCCGTGAAGTTTTGCGCCAAGTACTCTTTGTCGTATTCGGTCAGCGTGCCCACAATGCCAAAGTCAAGCGAGATGTAACGGCCAAAGGTCTCAGGCGCCAAACTGACCTGGATGTTGCCCGGGTGCATGTCCGCGTGGAAGAAACCGTCGCGAAAGACTTGCGTGAAAAACAGCGTCACGCCATCGCGGGCCAGCTTGGGGATGTCCACGCCCGCTTCACGCAAGCGGTCAACCTGGCTGATGGGCACACCGTGCATGCGCTGCATGACGATGACCTCGGGGTGGCAAAAGTCCCAGATCATCTCGGGGATCAACACCAGATCCAAGCCCTGCATGTTCCGGCGCAACTGCGCGGCGTTGGCCGCTTCTCGCACCAAGTCCAACTCGTCGTGCAGGTATTTGTCAAACTCAGCCACCACCTCGCGGGGTTTGAGGCGCTTGCCATCGGTGCTCAAGCTTTCGACCCATCCCGCCATCATGCGCATCAGGCTGAGGTCTTTGTCGATGACTGGCAACATGCCCGGGCGCAACACCTTGACCGCCACCTCGCGTACGTCACCGGATTTGCCGCGCAAGGTGGCGAAGTGCACCTGCGCAATCGAAGCGCTGGCCACTGGTTCACGCTCAAAGGATTCAAAAATATCGTCAACTGGGCGGCCAAATGCGCGCTCAATCGAGGCCACAGCAATGGCTGAGCTGAAAGGTGGCACCCGGTCTTGCAGCTTGGCCAACTCTTCGGCGATGTCCGGGGCCAGTAAATCACGGCGAGTGGACAGCACTTGGCCGAATTTCACAAAAATGGGCCCCAAGCGTTCCAAGGCTTCTCGCAAACGCACAGCACGAGGCGAGCGCAAATCGCGACCGACCGACAACACACGGGCCAACAGTTTGATCCAAGGTTTTTGAAAACTCGAAAGGACCAACTCATCCAAGCCGTAGCGCAGAACAATGAAAACGATGAAGGCCCCGCGCCCGAAACGGCCCCAGCGCATCATGCTGTGCCGCCCGTGCGCAGCCCGGTGCCAGGGCGCTGAGCGACAAAACTGCGCAAGGCCGTCATGGCCTGACGGGCAGCTTGTGCCAAAGTGTAAGCAGGGGCATCCCCGATCAGGCGCGCCAGATCCTCCTCGGCGTCCCAACGCACATGGTCGATCAACCAATTGACTTCAGCAGCCAGTTGGACATCGCCTTCGATGCGCACCTTGGGTTTGTCACCCCGGGCTAAAGCAGAAGCCAAAGTGACCGGCGAATCTTCGGTCACGGTCAGGCGCAAGTCAAACCCCTCAAAGTGCCCCTTGGTCAGCAATCCTGCGGGGGTCGGTGTCAGCTGCAGCTGCACACGATCCCAAACCAGCTCGATCCGCTGGCCTTTTTGACGGGCCAAACGGGCCATGGCTTCAGGCTCGCTCATCAAGACATGGTTGAGAAACAGCACCATGCGGTTGACCGCTTCGTCAACCACCCATTCAGGTGGCTGAAAAGAGGTGTTGAATTTGTGGGCCATTTGGGCGGCCAGGTCGGGTAGCGCCTGAGCGGCCCATGAAAAAGGGGACTGTGTTGCCATAGTCCCCGATTATTCCCGAAAGTGCTGGCCCACAAAGGGGCCCGGGCTTTATTGCAGCGCTTGCACGCCTGCAACCAACCACCCACCACCCTGCTTGGATTTGGTCATGTTCCAAACTTCACGGAATGGGCTGGGGCCCGAAGACGCGTCTTCGCGGATCATGCCGTTGAACTCGACGCTGGCCATGTAGTCGTCGGCCTGCTCTTCGATGCCCAAAAGCTGGGCTTCCAACATGACGACTTCGGTCTTGTTGGGTTGACCTGGGAACTGGGCTTCACGCTCAGACAACTGGTTGCGGATCTCAACGACCATGGCATCGGTCATCATGGAACGCAGGGCGCTGATGTCCGAACGGTCCCAAGCGTCTTGCAAGGTGACGAAATTGCGCTTGGCGGCTGTGACAAAGCTGTCCACATCGAAGCCTGCAGGGATGCCCCAGGTTTGCGAGCCGCTCAGGCTGTCACTGGCGCTGGCATTCAGGCCAGAACCAATGCCCGAGCCGATCATGGAGCCGGTGGACTGCGACGCAGCCGAGCTGTCGAAACGGGTGTTTTGACCTTCCCATGGGCGGGCCGAAGCATCGTTGCCCACATTATTGGGGCTGTACTGCTTGTAGGTTGCAGGGTTCTCGGCAGAGGCACCAGCGCCTTGGTAAGCCAATCCACCCGACTGAGCAGCGCCCCCGCGGCGGGCACGCAAGATCATGCCGATCACGGCGATAACTGCAACGCCAATCAACAAGGCCATCAAGATGTTGCCAAAGGCTTCACCCATACCCAGAGAGCTGGCCAACCAGGCCAAGCCCAAACCAGCGGCCAAACCACCCAACATGGCACCCCAAGGCTTCTTGGGCGCGGCGGCGGCAGGTGCTGCAGCGGGTTTGGCTGCGCTGGTAGGTGCAGCGTTTTGAGCCGGTGCAGCCGGTGTTTGTGGCGCAGCGTCGCGCTTGGTCACTTGGTTGGATTGTTGACCTACAGACTTGCCGCCACCCATGCGGCGTGCGGCCTCTGCATTCAGACTACCCAAGGCCATCACGCCAGCGAGCATCAGGGTTACAAGTTTGCTATTCATGGTGTCTCCAACTCAGGAAATACAGTTTTTGGGCGTCAACATTTAATGCCCATGTGTAAGGCTACCACCCCAGCGGACAAGTTGTGAAAATCAACATGGCCAAAACCGGCATTTTTCATAAGGTTTTTCAAATCCTCTTGGCTGGGGTGCATGCGAATCGATTCAGCCAGGTAGCGGTAACTGTCAGCATCACCCGCTACCAGCTTGCCCAACTGGGGCAAGATCTTGAAGCTGTACCAGTCGTAAGCTTTCTCCAAAGGCTTGGCCACTTTGGAAAATTCCAGGACCAGCAATTTGCCGCCTGGCTTGAGAACACGGCACATTTCCTTCAAGGCCACATCTTTGTGCGTCATGTTGCGCAGGCCAAAGGCAACGCTAACGACGTTGAAGTGACCATCCGGAAAAGGCAGTTTTTCGGCGTCGCACACCAAAGTAGGGAGTGCCAGACCATGATCGACCAGACGATCGCGTCCAGTTGACAGCATGGCTTCGTTGATGTCGGTGTGCACCACGCGGCCCGATGCACCTACTTTTTTGGCAAACGCCATCGAGAGGTCGCCCGTACCCCCTGCGATGTCCAGCACCTGGTCGCCCTCTTTGAGGTTGGCCACCTGCACGGTGTAGGCCTTCCACATGCGGTGCAGACCCATGGACATCAGGTCGTTCATCACGTCGTATTTGGATGCGACCGAGTCGAACACGCCACGCACGTGCTTGGCTTTCTCGCTTTCGTCGACGGTTTTGAAACCGAAGTGGGTGCTGCTCATGCCAACTTCCTCAATGCTTGTGACCGCAGCTGCCGCCCGCTGCAGCTTCGATCATGGGTACATCGCGGCTCATGCCAGCGGCTTGCAGGCGGTCTTCGTATTGCTTCCAGAGAGCGGCTTCTTGGTCGCCCAAAAAGTAAAGGTACTCCCAAGTGAACAGCCCCGACTCATGCCCATCCGTGAAGGTAGGTTTCACGGCGTAATTGCCCACAGGCTCAATTTCAGCAATGCCAACCTCGCGT
>JBIKKE010000230.1:0-4514 GCA_044360575.1 Limnohabitans sp.
CCTGTACCGCCAACTCGCGTGTGGGCACCAGCACCAGGGTGCGCAGGGGGCGACGGAAATTGGTCTGGCGCGGCGCGGCCAACAAGTGCTGCAACAGCGGCAGCGCAAAGGCCAGCGTCTTGCCCGAACCGGTGGGCGCGGTGGCCCACACGTCGGCAGATTTCAGAACCGCTGGAATTGCCTCGGCTTGAATGGGAGTGGGGGCAAACAAGCCCATGTCGCCCACTGCGCGCAAGAGCGAAGGGGTCAGGCCGAGTTGGTCAAAGTTCAAAACAATCCTATGAGTGACGCGAATCAATGGCGAAAGTGCCGCACACCCGTGAACACCATCGCCACGCCGTGCTCATTCGCTGCGTCAATCACTTCCTGATCGCGCATGGAGCCACCGGGCTGGGCCACGCAAGTGGCGCCAGCTTCCACCACCACATCGAGACCATCGCGGAAGGGGAAAAAGGCGTCGCTGGCGACCACGGTGTTTTGCAGGCTCAACTTCGCGGCTTCGGCCTTGATGCTGGCGATGCGGGCTGAATCCAAGCGGCTCATTTGGCCGGCGCCCACACCCATGGTCATGCCGTCTTTGCAAAAAACAATGGCGTTGGACTTGACGAACTTGGCCACTTTCCAGGCGAACAACAAATCATGAAGCTCGGCTGGCGTGGGTTGTTTGACGGTGACGATCTTCATGTCGGCCAGCGCCAGCTCGTGGTTGTCGGCGCTTTGCAGCAGCAGGCCTGAGCCCACGCGCTTGGTCTCCAAGGCATTGCGCACATTGCCGTAGTTGGCGGGCAACGCAATTTTCATCAAGCGCACATTGACTTTGCTCTTGAAAACTTCGAGCGCTTCGGCGCTGAAGTCAGGGGCCATGAGCACTTCAACGAATTGTTTGCTCACCGCTTCGGCCGCTGCTTTGTCCACCGGACGGTTGAAGGCAATGATGCCGCCGAAGGCGCTGGTGGGGTCGGTCTGGAAGGCTTTGCTGTAGGCCTCGAGTGCGGTCGCGCCCACGGCCACGCCGCAGGGGTTGGCGTGTTTGACGATGACACACCCGGAGGTCTCAAAGCTCTTGACGCATTCCCACGCCGCATCGGCATCGGCGATGTTGTTGTAGCTCAGCTCTTTGCCTTGCAGCTGCACACCGGTGGCCAGGGACCCAGCGGCGGGCGCGAGGTCGCGGTACCAAGCGGCTTGCTGATGGCTGTTTTCGCCGTAGCGCAAGTCTTGCACCTTGACGTATTGCTCGTTGAACTGGCCTGAGAACTGAACACGCTCGGGCACGTAGGTTTCGCTCAGCTTCTCGGCTTCAAAGTTCACGCTGGACAAATAGTTGCTGATGGCGCCGTCGTATTGGCTGATGCGGTTGAACGCAGCCACGGACAAAGCAAAACGCAGCTTGTCGCTGAGTTTGCCGTCAGCCTTCAGCTCAGCCATCACGGCAGAGTATTGGCTGGCGTCGGTCACGATGCCCACGTCTTTCCAGTTCTTGGCGGCGCTGCGCACCATGGCGGGGCCACCGATGTCGATGTTTTCAATCGCGTCGGCCAATGTGCAACCGGGCTTGGCCACGGTGGCTTCAAAGGGGTAGAGGTTGACGATGAGCAAATCAATCGTGTCGATGTTGTGGGCCTTCAAAGCGGCCATGTGCTCAGGCGTATCGCGTCGCGCCAACAAGCCACCATGCACTTTGGGGTGCAGCGTTTTAACGCGGCCATCCAGCATTTCGGGGAAACCGGTGACTTCGGCCACTTCGGTCACGGGCAGGCCTTGGTCGGCCAGCAACTTGGCGGTGCCACCCGTGGAGATCAGGCCCACACCCAAGGCGTGCAGTTCTTTGGCCAGTTCGACGATGCCGGTTTTGTCAGAGACGGAGATCAGGGCGCGCATGGGGAGACTTTCTTCAACTTTTATTTCAACAAATCGTGTTCGAGCAATTTCTTGCGCAAGGTGTTGCGGTTCAGGCCCAGCCATTCGGCCGCGCGCGACTGGTTCTGACCCGACTGGCTCATCACCACATCCAGCAGCGGCTTTTCAACCAGCTTGACCAGCATGTCGTACAGGCCCGTTGGATCGGTACCATCCAGGTCGCGGAAATAGGTTTCCAGGTTGGCCCGGATGCAGTTTTCAATGGATTGGGGTTCGCTCATGGCGTGGTCTCTAAATCAGTGCAGGCCTCAGGACGCTGGGGCTGGCGCACAGGCAATCGCTCCATATGTTCGGCCAAGCCATCCAGATAAGCAGCCACAGCGGCCAGTTGTTGGGCTGCGGTTTCCAGGGTGTTCATGTGCTCGCGAAAAGCGTCGCCACCGGGCAGCGTGCGCACATACCAACCGATGTGTTTGCGCGCCGAGCGCACGCCGGTGTATTCGCCATACAGGCCGTAGTGGTCTTGCAGGTGTTCTAACAGGGCGCGGCGCACTTCTGCCACCAGCGGCGAGGCCAAGTGCTCACCCGTGGCCAAAAAGTGCGCAATCTCGCGAAAGATCCAAGGGCTGCCTTGCGCGGCGCGGCCAACCATCACGGCATCGGCTCCGGTGAACTTCAGCACATCGCGGGCTTTTTCGGGCGAATCCACATCGCCATTGGCCACCACCGGGATGCGCAAGGCGGCTTTGACGGCGGCGACAGTCTCGTATTCGGCAAAGCCTTTGTAGCCTTGTTCGCGGGTACGGCCGTGCACGGTGACCATTTGCACGCCTGAGCTTTCAGCGGCGAGGGCCAGACCCAGGGCATTTTTTTCGGCGTCGCACCAACCGGTGCGCATCTTCAGCGTCACAGGAACGCCGTGCGGCAAGGCCGCCTCGACCACGGCAGAGATGATCTCCAGCGCCAGTGGCTCATCTTGCATCAGGGCTGAACCCGCCCATTTGTTGCAGACCTTTTTGGCTGGGCAGCCCATGTTGATGTCGATGATCTGCGCGCCCCGGTCGATGTTGTAACGGGCAGCATCGGCCATCATTTGCGCCTCGGTGCCTGCAATTTGCACTGCGATGGGACCGGGTTCGCCATCGTGGTTGGCGCGGCGCGAAGTTTTGAGCGAGGCCCACAAATCGGGCCGCGAGGTCACCATCTCGCTCACGGCATAGCCCGCCCCAAACTGTCTGCACAGCTGGCGAAATGGCCGATCTGTCACACCCGCCATGGGGGCGACAAACACATTGTTCGGCAATAGGTAGGGGCCAATCTGCATGACTGGAAAACGCTGAGAAGTGGGGTTTGCTTAAAAAGAAGGCACGATTGTAGTTGCTTAATATTTCAGCAACTGACGGCCAGATGTGCTAAGCAAAGGCGCTGTCAAAGACCGCCTTCAACCCGTTCAAACACCACATTGATGCCGGGAAATGCCTGTTGTCTGGGCCGCCGCTACACTCATTGAATGGAAATGTGGCTCAACGACATCATGCAATGGCTGGCCCTGCCCCAGCACGGTCTGAGCACCGTGTTTGTGGTGGCTTTTGTGTCGGCCACCTTGCTGCCCATGGGCTCTGAACCGGCGGTTTTTGGCTTGGTCAAACTCAACCTCGACCTTTTTTGGCCCGCCATTTTGGTGGCCACAGCAGGCAACACCTTGGGTGGCATGCTGAGTTGGTGGATGGGCTGGGGAACGCGGCATGCCGTCAGCCGCTGGCGCGACTCAAGCAGTCACACCCGTGCATTGGTTTGGTTGGAAAAACTGGGGCCCAAAGCCTGCTTGCTGAGCTGGCTGCCTGGTGTGGGCGACCCCTTATGCGCTGTAGCCGGTTGGCTGAAACTGCCGTTTTGGCCATGCACGCTGTACATGGCCATCGGCAAATTTTTCCGTTACCTGGTGATGACAGCCTTGCTGCTGTGGGTGTTTCCCGGCCAGTTTTGAGGCTGGCCTCGCACCCCGCAGCCTGGGGCTGATCAGTCTTGAACGATCTTGCGCTCTTTGATGATCTGCGCAAAACGGCGCGCATCGGCCTTGGTGAGCGCACCAAACTCGGCGGGTGACATGGGTGTGGGCTCAGCGCCAATGCCTTTGATCGCCTCGACCGCGCTGGGCACCATGAGGGCGCGGTTGATTTCGCGGTTCATGCGGTCCACGATGGCCGCTGGCGTGCCCGCAGGCGCCCAGAAACCGTGCGATGTGCCAGCGTCAAAGTTCTTGAGCCCCAGCTCATTGAGCGTGGGCGCATCGGGGAACATGGACAAGCGTTGGGGCGATGTGACCGCCAACAAGCGCAGACGACCTGAGCGCACATGCGAAAAGGCAATGCCCGGGTCCATCAAATAATCCACGTTGCCACCCAACAGGTCTTGCAGCGCAGCTGCTGAACCGCGGTAAGGAATGTGCAGCGTAAAAATGCCCGCTTGCGACTTGAGCATTTCACCCGCGATGTGCGGGCTGGTGCCGTTGCCGGGCGAGCCGTAGCTCATCTTGCCGGGGTTGCGCTTGGCGTAAGCGATGAATTCGGCATAAGTCTTGTAAGGGGCGTCGCTGCGGACCACCAAGAACAACTGCAAACGTGCACCGGAAGCGACCGGGATCAGATCCTTGT
>JBIKKE010000031.1:0-15456 GCA_044360575.1 Limnohabitans sp.
ATACCAAAACACCCCCGATGGCCTGGCGGCCGAGGCGAGTCTGCGCAAGTGCGTGCACTGTGGTTTTTGCACCGCCACCTGCCCCACTTACCAGCTGCTGGGCGACGAGTTAGATGGCCCGCGTGGCCGCATCTATTTGATGAAGGCGGTGCTGGAAGGCGAAACACCCACCCGCAAAACCCAGATGCACCTGGACCGGTGCCTCACCTGCCGAAACTGCGAAAGCACATGCCCGAGCGGCGTGCAATACGGCCACTTGGTGGACATCGGCCGCAAGCTGGTGGACGCCAAAGTCGAGCGCCCCGCAGGCGAAAAGCTGGTGCGCTGGGCGCTCAAAGAGGGCCTTCCTTCGCCCCTGTTTGCGCCCGCCATGAAGATGGGCCAGATGGTGCGCGGCCTGCTGCCGGGCAGCCTCAAAGCCAAAGTGCCTGCGCCGCAAGACGCCGGAGCCTGGCCCACCCGCACGCATGCGCGCAAGGTGCTGATGCTGGCCGGTTGCGTGCAACCGAGCATGAGCCCCAACATCAACACCGCCACCGCCCGCGTGCTGGACGCCGCAGGCATCCAGGCCGTGACTGCCCCCAAAGCCGGTTGCTGCGGCGCGCTCAAGTTCCACCTGAACGACCACGACGGCGGCAAAGACCACATGCGCGCCAACATCGATGCCTGGTGGCCGTTGGTCGAATCGGGCGAGGTCGAAGCCATCGTGATGAACGCCTCAGGCTGCGGTGTCATGGTCAAGGACTACGGCCATGTGCTCAAAGACGACCCGCAGTACGCCGACAAAGCCGCCCGCATTGGCGCGCTGACCAAAGACCTGAGCGAGCTGCTGCCAGAGCTGGTACCCTTGCTCAAAGACAAGCTCAAACCTGAGGCCCTGCAAGCCGCAGGCCTGCAGGCCTACCACCCGCCCTGCACGCTGCAACACGGCCAGCAACTCAAAGGCGGTGTCGAAAAGCATTTGGGCGATTTGGGCTTTCAGATCAAGGTCACCGCCAATGAGTCGCACCTGTGCTGCGGCTCGGCCGGCACCTACAGTGTGCTCAACCCGGACCTGTCCAAACAACTGCGTGACCGCAAGCTGGGTCACTTGAATGCGCTGGAGCCGCAAGGCGTCATCAGCGCCAACATCGGCTGCATCACCCACCTGCAAAGCGGCAGCGGTCTGCCCGTGCGGCATTGGGTGGAGTTGGTGGATGGGGCGCTGGTCAGCACTTCCTGATCGCGTCATCAAAGTCTTTTCCCTCTTCCGGCAAGCCCAGCGGCCATGCGCGCCAAAATGACCATCCGGGTAGTATTCAGCGCTGGACGGCAGACTGCGCTGACACAGCGCACACAAAGGACAAGACGATGGCGATACCTTGGTTGATGGCGCTCAAAGTGATTCCCTGGGGCGATGTGATCGAACACGCGCCATCGGTGCTCAAGGCCGCGCGCAAGCTGATGGACCGCCAATCACCGCCAGCACCTGGCGAAGCTGGCACGCCCGCCACAACCACCCCTGTGAGTGCGGTGCCAAGTTTGGGCGAACTCAAAAACGCCTTGATCGCCGCGCAAGGCCAGATCGACCGCCAAGCCCAGACCCAGCGAGAACTCACCGCAACCGTGACCGAGTTGGCCGAACAAAACGCGCGCCTGATCAGCACTGTGGAAGTGCTGCGCCTGCGCACACGGGTGCTGGTGTGGGCCGGTGCGGGGGTGTTGCTGTGGTTGGCCGTGTTGACTTGGCAGGTCTGAACGAACGCTGACCTGAGACAACGCAAGCCCCATGGGCCCTGTTGGTCAAGCCGACAAAGCCGCCTCAATGTCCTTGGCGATCTTCTCGGGCGCATCTTGCGGCGCATAGCGCTTGATCACGCGACCGTCGCGCCCGACCAAAAATTTGGTGAAGTTCCATTTGATGGCCTTGCTGCCCAAAATGCCGGGGGCTTCGGCGGTGAGCCACTGGTAGAGGGGGTGTGCACCGTCGCCGTTGACCTTGATCTTGCCCATCATCTGAAAGCTCACGCCATAGTTCTTCTGGCAGAAGTTGGCAATTTGCGCATCGTCGCCCGGGTCTTGGCTGGCGAACTGGTTGCACGGAAAGCCCACCACAGCCAGACCTTGACTGCCATATTTCTGGTGGAGTTTTTCTAACCCGGTGAACTGCGGCGTGAAGCCGCAGGCACTGGCGGTGTTGACGATCAGCATCACTTGGCCCTTGTAGCGCGACAGGGGCACGGTTTGGTTGTCAATGCTTTGGGCTTCGAGGTCGTACAGGCTCATGGGGGTGGTTCCGTTGGGTGAGGACAGATGGACATCATGCCAGTGACGGCCCCTGTCTGGGCCGGGCGGTTCAGTGGGTCTTGTGGCCAGGCCCCACGATGGACAGCAAAGCCGCCAGCAAGATCAAGGCCCCGCCGATCAGGGTGCGGCTGTCCCAGCTGGAAGCACCCAGCAACACCGAGGACACGCTGGCAAACAGCACTTCGGACAGCATGACCAGGGCTGTGGTGTGGGCGGCCAACCGGGCCGCGCCGTATTGCAGCGCCAGGTTGCCCAACAAAAACGAGATGCACAGCAAGGCCACCAAGGGCAGCCAGCTCCAAGTGGGGGCCGCGCCGATGGCCACCACCCCAGTGGCCAAACCGGCGATGGCCGCCAGCGTGGCCATGACCGCGCCACCGCCAAACATGGCCAGGGTGCGCGAGGCATTGGGCGTGTCTTTGAGTTTGAGCAGCAAGGCGTTGGTGATGGCAAACGTCAGGCCCCCCATCAAGGCCAGCCCGTCGGCCAGGCTTTCGGGCACGGGCCAAGGCGTTTCGGGGGTTTTGAGCACGATGAACAAACCTGCCAGCGCCAGCACCAAGCGCAGCAAGGCCATGGGGGTGGGTTTTTCACCCAGCAGCCACCAGGCCACCAGCACCGACCAGGCGGGCATCAAATAAAACAACAACACCACGCGCACCACGTCGCCCACCGTCACAGCCCAGTTGAAGCCGACATTGGTTAGGCCCGAAGCCAGTAGCAAAAGCCAAAGGCCGGGGTGCCCGCGCCAGCTTTGCAGGTGTCCGCTGCGCCAGAGCCACAAGGCGATGGACACAAAGACAAAGGCGTAAACCAGTGCTGTTGCCCACAGCGGGTGCAGGCCCTGGGCTTCGAGTTGTTTGAAGGGCCACCAACAGACGCCCCAAACAAAAGCGTTGAACAGGAGCCCGACGACCGCCAGGCTTTTCGGCGAGGTGTCACCCATAGAGGGGCAGTTCAGGATGCGTCGCCTGAGGCTTTGGCGGCCGCCAGCGTGGCTTGGCGCTTGCGCCACCAGCGCCAGCCCAGCCAAACGATACCAATGCCCAGCAGGGCAAAAATGCCGTACTGGAACTGGTGCAGCACGTTGAACATCCAGTCCCAGTTTTGCGCGCCAAAGTAACCCAGGTACACCCAGATCGGCACGCTGATCAAGGCGGCAAAGCCGTCCATGAAGAACCAGGTGGAAAAGCTCACGCGGCGGCTCATGCCGGCTGAGAAAAACACAGGTGTGCGCAAACCGGGCAAAAAGCGGGCCACGAACATGACCCATTTGCCGTATTTTTCAAAAGCTTCTTGCGCGCTGGCAAAGCGCGCGGGTGTGAGGATTTTGCGAAAACCGGGCAGTTTGGCAATGCGCTCGCCATACAGACGGCCCAAAGTGAACATCAGGCCATCCCCCACCATGACGCCCGCCATGCCCACGGCAAACATGGTGTGCACATCGGCATGCCCCAAACCGGCGATCACGCCGCCTGTGACCAATGTCACATCTTCAGGAACAGGAACACCAAAACCGCAAATGAGCAACATCACAAACACAGCCAAGTAGCCGTATTCGGTGAAGATGGGCATCAGAAACTCAAAAACTTCCATGGATTTCAAGGTTTGGCCGCTAAAAAAACCCCTGGCGAAATGCAGGGGCTCAGCAGGTTGCGCGCCAGTGTAAAGCATTTGTAAGCCCCTTCCAGAGACGGGTCAGGCCGGTGTGGCCCCTCAGCTTTCAGGCGAATTGGCAGTGCGCGTCGGGCCGCTTGCAGGGGCTGACTTTGCTGGCACACTTGCATGTGTTCGTCAGCCCTTTTGCACGCCCATGCCCCGCCCGATACAAGCCACCATCCACCCGCAAGCCTTGCGCCACAACCTGAACCGGGTGCGCCTTGCGGCCCCCGATGCGCAAGTTTGGGCTGTGGTCAAGGCCAATGCTTATGGGCATGGCATTGAGCATGTGTTTGACGGGCTGCGCGCTGCCGACGGGTTTGCTCTGCTGGACTTGACCGAGGCCCAGCGCGTGCGTGCTTTGGGTTGGCGTGGCCCGATCTTGCTTTTGGAAGGGGCCTTTGAGGCGCGCGATCTTGAACTGTGCTCGCGCCTGAACCTGTGGCACACGGTGCATTGCGACGAGCAAATCGACATGCTGGCACTGCACAAGACGCACGAGCCGCACCGTATCTTTTTGAAAATGAACTCGGGCATGAACCGGCTGGGCTTTGCGCCGCAGCGCTTTCGGTCGGCCTGGACGCGCTTGAATGCTTTGCCTCAGGTGGATGAGATTTCGCTCATGACCCACTTCAGCGACGCCGACGGCCCCAAGGGCATTGCCGAGCAAATGGCCCTTTTTGAAGAAGCCACCCGTGATCTACCCGGTGAACGCAGTTTGAGCAACAGCGCTGCAGCTCTGCGCCATGCGCAGGATGGGGCAGTGAAGGCCGATTGGATTCGCCCTGGTATTGCGGTGTATGGCAGCTCGCCCGACTTCCCTGAAAACAGCGCGAGCGATTGGAATTTGCAGCCTGTCATGAGTTTGAATGCCCAGGTCATTGCGGTGCAGTCCCTGCAAGCGGGCGACAGCGTGGGCTATGGCTCCAGCTTTGTGGCCGACGGGGCCATGCGCATCGGTGTGGTGGCCTGTGGTTATGCCGATGGCTATCCGCGCATCTGCCCCACAGGCACGCCGGTGCTGGTGAACGGGCAGCGCGGTCGTACGGTGGGCCGGGTCAGCATGGACATGTTGACCGTGGATTTGAGCCCCTTCCCTGATGCAGGTGTGGGCAGCACTGTCACGCTCTGGGGCCAGTCCACCCAAGGGGCGGTGCTCAGCATCGATGAAGTGGCGCAAGCGGCGGGCACCGTGGGCTATGAGCTGATGTGCGCATTGGCGCAGCGTGTGCCTGTGTTGGTGCAAGACTGAAAGCTTGCTGCGGACGAGACATGGGGCCCAAGGCCTGTGGCCGCACAATAGCGAGCATGTCCGACCGCGCTCCGCTTCACCCCCATGACCAACGAGCTTTGGTGGTGGCGCTGGTCTTGGTCGTCATCTGGGGCGGTAATTTCACCCTGCAAAAGTACCTGTTTGACCTGATCACGCCCGGTGGTTTTCTGTGGGCGCGGTACTTGATCATGCCCATCTGTGCGCTGCTGCTCATGCGCTGGCGCTTTGGCCGTTGGCTGCCCCCTTTGCCCCGCAAGGACTGGATGCAGATGGCCTGGTTGGGCTTTCTTGGCCATTCTGTGCATGTGGGTTTGGTCACCTATGGCATCCATTGGTCCACCGCGTTTTCCAGCTCGGTCATCTTGGCATGTGGGCCGATTTTGACCCTGCTGATCTTGCGCATTCAGGGCCTGGAGCGCTTGACCGTAGCGCAATTGGCCGGTGTGACACTGGCTTTTGGCGGGATATTGATGTTTTTGTCCGACAAGTTGCTGGGCGGCAATTGGCGGGCGGGCGGTGGTGATCTGGTCTTGCTGGTCGCAGCCGCTTTCTTTTCTTATTACACGGTGGCCGTGAAGCCGGTGATGCAAAGGCACGGCCCGGTCTTGACCATGGGTTATGCGACCTTGTTGGGTGGTTTGCCAGTGATGCTTTTGTCGGTGCCTGCTGGGCTGGAGGCCAACTGGTCGCTGCTCGATTTTTGGGCATGGGTGGGCTTGTTTTGGTCGGTGCTGGTCTCTGCCTTTTTGGGCTGGCTGGCCTGGGGCTGGATCAATACCGTGAGGGGCGTGGCCCGGTCGGCGCCCCTTATGTACCTGATGCCGCCCATGGCAGGCCTCTTTGCCTGGGCGTTGTCGGGGGAGAGCTACACCTGGATCAAGATTGCCGGGGCAGGTGTGACCTTGCTGGGCGTGGCTTTGGCGCAATATGCCGGGCAAATCAAGTGGCGCCTGCGCTGAGCGGGGCTGTCGCCATCACTTGATCCAAGTGTCATAAGCGGTTTTGCAGATCAAGGCCAAAACCACAAAGATGAAGACTTGGCGCACAAAACCCGAACCGTGCTTGAGTGCCAAGCGCGTGCCAATCAGGCTGCCAACGATGTTGGCCACCGCCATGGCCAAGGCCAAATGCCACCAGACATGACCTTGGTAGGCGAACAGCATAAGGGCTGAAAAATTGGTCGCTACATTGATGAATTTGGCCGAAGCAGAGGCGTTCAAGAAGTCATAGCCCAGCCAACGCACATAGGCAAACACCAAAAAGCTGCCCGTGCCGGGGCCAAAAAATCCATCGTAAAACCCGATCGTCAAGCCAATGCCAGAGGCGACCCAGATCTCTTTTCGGCCGGTAAAGCGGGGTGCGTGTTCACGGCCCATGTCCTTTTTGGCCAGGGTGTAGATCAGCAAGACCACCAGCATCACGGGCAGCGCCTTGCGAAACAAGGAGGGGTCAACCAGCGTGACCACCCAGGCCCCGATCACCGAGCCCACCAGGCCCGCACCCGCAGCAGGCAGCAAGGAGCGCCAAGGCATCACCACCTTGCGGCTGTATTGGAGTGTGGCGAAAGCAGTGCCCCAGATGGAGGCGCTTTTGTTGGTGCCAAACAAAGTGGCAGGCGGCGCACCCGGAAAGGTGGCAAACAAGGCGGGTATCAAAATCAGGCCGCCACCGCCCACGATCGAGTCCACCAAGCCTGCCAGCAGCGAGGCCAGCGTCACAATCAATAAATCCATGGCGCCGATTGTGTCACCGCAGGGGGGCAAGGCCTGTCGCACAGAGGCTGTGAAGCAGGCAAAAAAAAGCGCCGCTTGCGCGACGCTTTGGAAAGTACATCTCGTTCGGATGTTGGTTGATGTTCGAGTTCTTTGGGGTTCGAGTTGTCTCCTCGGCCCTCAAGATGCAGATACTGCTTTGCACCGAGTGAATGCAATGTAAGGGATGATTTGCTTGATTTTTCTCAGGGATTTCCCGATCCGGGGGTAAATCCCTGTTTGGATCAAATGGGGTGCTGGCTCAGGCCGTCAGGGCGGCATCGGCCACGATCCACTGAGCTGCTTTCTCTGCCACCATGAGCGTCGGGCTGTTGGTGTTGCCGCTGGTGATGGTGGGCATCACACCGGCGTCGACCACGCGCAAGCCGGCCACCCCGCGCACTTGCAAACGCGCATTGACCACCGCCATCGGGTCGTTATCGCGCCCCATGCGGGTAGTGCCCACTGGGTGAAAGATGGTGCTGGCAATGTCACCGGCCAGCTTGGCCAGCTCTTCGTCGGTTTGGTACTGCACGCCGGGCTTGAACTCTTCAGGAGAAAAAGGTGCCATGGCTGTTTGCGACATGATGCGGCGCGTCACCCGCAGGCTGTCGGCGGCCACTTTGCGGTCCTCGTCGGTGGCCAGGTAGTTGGGCGCAATGGCGGGGGCGTCTTCAAAGTGTGGCGTCTTGATCTGGACTGTGCCCCGGCTGGTGGGGTTCAAGTTGCACACGCTGGCCGTGATGGCTGGAAAGCTGTGCAGGGGTTCACCAAAAGCGTCCAGGCTCAGGGGCTGGACGTGGTACTGGATGTTGGGCCATGCACGGCTCGGGTCACTGCGGGTGAAGGCCCCCAACTGGCTGGGTGCCATGCTCATGGGGCCAGTGCGCTTGAGGGCGTACTCCAGGCCAATTTTGGCTTTTCCCCATAGGCTGCTGGCCAAGGTGTTGAGGGTGGTGGTGTTGCGCACTTTGTAAACAGTGCGAATTTGCAAATGGTCTTGCAAATTAGCGCCTACACCCGGCAGATCGACCAACACGGGCACGCCTCTGGCTCGCAGTAATGCTGCTGGGCCAATGCCCGAGAGCTGCAAAATTTGCACCGAACCGATGCTGCCCGCGCTCAAGATCACCTCGGCTTTGGCGGATGCGTTGACCGTTTGACCTTGCCGCAACAACTTGGCTCCTTCGCAGCGCATGCGGCCATCAGGCTGGGGCGCCAGTTGCAATGCTTGCACCCGGGTTTCGGTCCAGACTGTCAGGTTGGGGCGCTGCTGCGCTGGGCGCAAAAATGCTTTGGAGGCGTTCCAGCGCCAGCCGTCTTTTTGGTTCACCTCAAAATAGCCCACACCTTCGTTGTTGCCGGTGTTGAAGTCCGGCGTGGCCGGGATGCCAGCCTGCACCGCTGCCTGGGCAAAAGCATCCAGCACATCCCAGCGCAGCCGTTGCTTTTCGATGCGCCACTCGCCACCATGGCCGTGCAATTGGGCATAGGCATCGCGAGCACCGCCATGCTGACGTGCAAATTCATGAGGCAAAGTGGCGTCGAGCTTGTGGTGGTTTTCGTGCGCCCTGAAATCAGGCAAACACTGCCGCCAACGCCAAGCATCGTCTCCTGTGACTTCGGCCCAATGCTCGTAGTCGCGCGATTGACCGCGCATGTAAATCATGCCGTTGATGCTGCTGCAACCACCCAGCGATTTGCCGCGCGGATAGCGCAGGCTGCGACCATTCAAGCCCTCGGCCGGTTCGGTTTGGTACAACCAATCGGTGCGCGGGTTGCCAATGCAGTACAAGTAACCTACCGGGATATGGATCCAGTGGTAATTGTCTTTTTTGCCCGCCTCCACCAGCAAGACCCGCTTGCTGGGGTCGGCACTCAGGCGATTGGCCAACAAGCACCCCGCCGTGCCGGCGCCGATAATGATGTAGTCGAAGCTGTTGTCGTTCATGGTGTTGGCCAGTCGCCCTCGCGGAAAACAGAAATGCGGCTCTAAAAATCACTTCACTTGGCCGTGGGCATCACAAATTCAGCGCCTTTGCCGATGCTCTCGGGCCAGCGCTGCATGATGGACTTTTGCTTCGTGTAAAAGCGCACGCCCTCTTCGCCATAGGCGTGCATGTCGCCAAACAGCGAACGCTTCCAGCCGCCAAAGCCGTGCCAGGCCATGGGCACGGGGATCGGCACGTTGATGCCGACCATGCCCACCTGGATGCGGCGCGCAAACTCACGGGCCACGTTGCCGTCACGGGTGAAGCAGCTCACACCATTGCCGAACTCGTGGTCGTTGATGATCTGCACGGCGGTGGCAAAGTCGGGCACGCGCACGCAAGACAGCACCGGGCCAAAGATCTCTTCCTTGTAGATTTTCATGTCGGTGGTCACGTTGTCGAACAGTGTGCCGCCGAGCCAGAAACCTTTGTCGCAGCCTGTACCGGCTTTTGCGCCATCAAACTCGCGACCGTCGACCAGCAGTTGGGCACCTTCGGCCACGCCGGCGTCGATGTAGCCCTTGATGCGCTGGCGCGCCGCGTCGGTCACGATGGGGCCCATCTCCGCGGCTAGGTTTTCACCGTTGAGCACTTGCAGCGCTTTGGTGCGCTCGATGAGTTTGGGCAAGATTTTGTCAGCCACATCGCCCACCAGCACGGCAACGGAGATCGCCATGCAACGCTCGCCAGCCGAGCCGTAGCCAGCGCCAATCAGCGCGTCCACGGTCTGGTCGATGTCGGCATCGGGCATGACGACCAAGTGGTTTTTCGCGCCGCCCAGGGCTTGCACGCGCTTGCCGTGGTGGGCGCCGGTCTCATAAATGTAGTTGGCAATCGGGGTGGAGCCCACAAAGCTGATGGCTTTCACGTCGGGGTGCTCGAGCAACGCGTCCACGGCCTCCTTGTCGCCTTGCACCACGTTGAACACGCCGTCCGGCAAACCAGCTTTTTTGAGCAACTCGGCCATGAACAATGACGGTGTTGGGTCAGTTGGGCTGGGTTTGAGGATGAAGGTGTTACCCGCCGCAATGGCCACGGGGAACATCCACATGGGCACCATGACGGGAAAGTTGAAAGGCGTGATGCCCGCGACCACACCCAGCGGCTGGCGCAGGGTCCAGTTGTCGATGCCAGTCGACACCTGGTCTGTGAAGTCACCCTTGAGCAACTGGGGGATACCGGTGGCAAATTCAACGATGTCGATGCCTCGGCTCACTTCGCCTTGCGCGTCGGTGAACACCTTGCCGTGCTCGGCGGTGATCATGTGGGCCAGCTCGTCTTTGTGTTGGTTCAGCAACTCGAGAAACTTGAACATCACGCGTGCGCGGCGCAGGGGCGGCGTGTCGGACCAAGCGGGGAATGCGGCTTGGGCAGCGGCCACAGCCTGGGCCACTTCTGCGTTGTTGGCCAAGGCCACGTTGCCGGTCACGGCACCGGTGGCGGGGTTGGTCACGGGCTGGCTGCGGCCCGAAGTGCCTGCGGCGACTTGGCCGCCAATGTAATGGCCGATGTTGGAGATGCTCATAAGGGACTTTCGTTGGGAAGGTGGGAGCGCGCGCCTGGGCGCGAATGCTTTATGCAGCGTGGCAAGTGTAGGCACCCTCGCCACCCGTCACAAGCCCGCAAATCTGAATTGATTGTTCAAAATAGTGAACAATGCATACATGGAAGAGCAAAAGATCAACACCCTCTGGACGCATCTGCATTGGCTGAGCGTGCTTTCGCAGCAAGGCAGTTACACGGCAGCGGCCGCCCGCTTGGGCGTGAGCAAGGCCGCGATGAGTCAGCGCATTACCGAATTGGAACGGGCTGCCAAGGTCACTTTGGTTCAGCGCACCACCCGCAGCCTGCGCCTGACGGAGGCCGGCCAAAGGCTGGTGGACGAGACCCGTGCTTCTTTTGAGCAGATCGAGCAAAGCTTTGCCCAGGTGCGCGACCTGGCCGAGCAGCCCAGTGGCCTGTTGCGCGTGACCGCGCCGGTGGCGCTGGCCCGCCAGCAACTGATGCCCTTGTTTGCCGTTTTTTTAAGAGACTTTCCGGATGTGCGCATCGAACTGGATCTCTCCGACCGCCTGAGCGCTTTGGCCACCGAGGGCTATGACTTGGCCATTCGGCACACCGCCCGCCCGCCCGACACCCATGTGGCTTGGTCGCTGTGCGCGACCGAATCGGTGCTGGTGGCCACCCGCGATTACATCACCCAACATGGCGAGCCGCAAAACCCCACCGAGCTGCAAGCCCACAACTGTCTGCACTATCCCCGATCGCAAGACACACCAGCGTGGACTTTCGAGCCGCGTCAGATGGCAGATTCAGCTTCAGAACGAACCGCAAGCGGGTTCGAGCGCATCACGGTGCCTGTGACGGGCAATTTCGCCGCCAACAACAGCGAAGCTTTGCGCGAAGCGGCCCTCACCGGCGGGGGTGTTGCTCTCATGCCCGACTTCAGCGCCCAAGCCGAGTTGCGCAGAGGTCGGTTGGTGCGTGTGCTGCCTGGCTGGAAACCTGTAGGGGCCTTTGCCGAAAGCATCTACGCAATCAGGCCTTATGCGCCACATGTGCCCCGCGCAGTGGCGGCCTTGGTAGCGCACCTGCGGGCTGGCCTGGCGGGTGGGTTTGGCGTTTGAAGCCGACATTCAGCGACCAGCCAGCACCGGAAACAACTTGGTCAGACCATCTGCCATGACCTCGACAGCCAGCGCTGCCAAGATCATACCCATGAGCCGAGTCATGACGTTGATGCCGGTTTTACCCAGGATTCGGGCAATCGGGGTGGCCAATGAGAAGCACAAGGCGGTGGCCAGCGCAATGACCACGCCGTAGCCGACCAGGGTGGCCAGTTGGGCAAAGTCTTTGGCTTTTTCGGCGTAAATCACCACGGTGGACATGGTGGCTGGGCCCGTCAGCAAGGGAATGGTCAGCGGCACCACGGCGATGCTGGCCCCCATGGCGGCTTTGGCTTCGGCGTCGTGCACCTCATCGGCGTTGGCGCGGGCTTCGGCGGGTTGGGCGTTGAGCATCGACAAGGCGGCCGTGAGCAGCAGCATGCCGCCGCCCACCTGAAAGCTGGCCAGCGAGATGCCAAAGAACGCCAAAATCTGCAGGCCGAGCAAGGCGCTGGCGGCGATCACCACGAAGGCAGAAAAGGACGATACCCAAATCGTCTTTTTGCGCTGGGCCGGGCTGAACCCCTGTGTGTAGTGGATGAAAAACGGGACGATGGCCAAAGGGTTGACGATGGCCAGCAGGGTGATGAGCGGTTTGAAGTCCATCGCCGGATTGTGCCCGGCTTCAGCTTACGTTTGCCGTACCTTTTCAGGCCGCTGGTGTTCGGCGGCGGAACATGCCCCAGCCTTCCATGTGCAGCACTTTGTCGCCGTGCTGGTTGAACATTTCCCACAGGTTGCGCGTCATGCCCACATCAGGCCGCTTGCTCATGGGTTTGGTCTCCAGCATGGTGCTTTGCAGCCGCAGGGTGTCACCCGGGTACACGGGTTTGAGCCATTTGATGCCTTCAAGACCCGGCGAGCCCAAGCTGGAGGAGTCGTTCAAAAAGTTGGTGACCATCAGCCGCATGGCCATCGAGCAGGTGTGCCAGCCGCTGGCCGAGAGGGCCCCAAACACCGAGGCTTTGGCCGCTTCGTCGTTCAGGTGGAAAGGTTGCGGGTCGAACTGAGTAGCAAAGGCAATGATCTCTTCGCGTGTGGGCGAGATGGAGCCCAAATCGCGCACCTCGCCCACCACAAAGTCTTCCCAGTAATACTTGAACTCGGCCATCAGCGGCCTCCGGAGACGTCGATCAGGCTCATGGTGGTGTAGCTGGCCGCGTCCGACAGGAGCCAGACAATGCTTTGCGCCACCTCGTCGGCGGTGCCGCCCCGTTGCATGGGCACCAGGTGCTGCAGGTCTTTCACGCGGTCCGGTAGACCCCCTGAGGCGTGAATTTCGGTGTCGATCAAGCCCGGGCGCACTGCGTTGACGCGCACGCCTTCTGCCGCCACCTCTTTGGCCAGGCCCAAGGTGAAAGCGTCAATCGCCCCTTTGGCCGAGGCGTAGTCCACATACTGACCGGGCGATCCCAGACGGGAGGCGGCACTCGAGACGTTGACGATGCTGCCGCCTTCGCCGCCGTAGCGGGTGCTCATGCGGCGCACGGCTTCGCGGGCGCAAATCAGGCTGCCCATCACGTTGATGTCGAACATGCGTTTCAAGCGAGCGACACTCATGTCGGCCACGCGGGCATACACGTCGACCACGCCCGCGTTGTTGACCAGACCTGACAGGCGGCCCATTTTGGCGTCGATGTGTTCGTACATGCGCATGACTTGCGCTTCGTCAGCCACATCGGCCTGGATCGCGATGGCATGGCCGCCTGCACTGCGAATCTGGCGCACCACTTCATCGGCAGCCAGTGAGTTGGCGGTGTAGTTCACCGCCACCGACCAGCCGTTTTTAGCGGCCAAAAGTGCGCTGGCTGCACCAATACCTCGGCTGCCGCCCGTCACCAACAAGACCTTGTTCATCGCGTGTCTCCTGCAAAAATGATTTACAGCGGTTACAACCGCACACTGCCAATTACACAACGTACAAGGAGTCATCATGGGTCGCACAGTGGACTATTACCTCGCCCCGCAAAGCCCCTGGGCTTATTTGGGCCACCAGCGCTTGGCCGACATCGTGCACCGCACCGGCGCCACCGTGCGCGTCATGCCCATCGACTTGGGCGGCAAGGTGTTCCCGATTTCGGGTGGCTTGCCTTTGGGGCAGCGTGCGCCACAACGCCAGGCTTACCGCTTGGTGGAGTTGCAACGTTTTAGCAAGCACCTGAATGTGCCGTTGAACCTCAAGCCCAAGTATTTTCCGGTGGGCGGGGACGATTCGGCCCGTTTGATCATTGCCGCCGATCTGGCCCAAGGCCCATTGGCCGCCATGAAAATCGCCGGTGCGATTTTGACCGCCTGTTGGGCCCAAGAGCGCAACATGGCCGATGACAAGGTGCTGGCCGAACTGCTGAACGAGCAGGGCTTGCCGGTTCAGTGGATGGATGCTTCGCGCAGCCAAGCGGTGCAAGAGCGCTATGAGAGCTATACACAGGCGGCCATCAATGCGGGTGTTTTTGGTGCCCCCAGCTATGTTGTGGAGAGCGAGATTTTTTGGGGCCAAGACCGACTCGAATTTGTCGAGCGTGCATTGGCCCGTTGAAGTGTGTTGACCAACCAGGAGATGTGCATGGGAACGATGATCGAGCTCAAAGCGGCAGATGGCACCATGGTGCCTGCTTACGTGGCTCACCCTCTGGGTGCGCCCAAGGGCGCCGTGGTGGTGATTCAGGAGATTTTTGGGGTGAACAGCCATATTCGCCAGGTGGCCGATGGCTATGCCGCTGAGGGCTATCTGGCTGTGGCCCCAACGGCTTTTCACCGCATCAAGCCCGGTGTCGAGCTGGGTTACACAGACGCCGACATGGGCGAGGGTTTTGGCTACAAAACCGCCGCAGAGGCCTTGCCTGCGCCGGGTGTGATGCAAGATATTCAGGCCGCAATTGACCATGCAGCCCAAGTTTCGGGTGGCAAGGTGGGCATCTTGGGTTATTGCTGGGGTGGCTTGCTGACCTGGCGTGCGGCTTGCACTTTGTCGGGCTTGAGTGCTGCGGTGCCGTATTACGGCGGTGGTGTGACCACCGAGGCCGAAACCGCCCGGCACCCGCAAGTGCCCGTCATGGCTCACTTTGCCGAAGAAGACCGCTGGATACCGATGGATACAGTTGAAACCTTTCAAAAAGCGCACCCCGAAGTGGCTGTTCACACGTATACCGCGCACCATGGCTTCAATTGCGATCAGCGCGGCTCGTGGCATGCGCCTTCGGCCCAACTGGCGCGTGAGCGCACTTTGGCATTTTTCAAACAGCACTTGGGCTGATTGCCGGGCATGGAGGGAGATTGACGGCCGCGGTTTTTGGCCGGTTTCAGTCTCCCGTGCGTGCCAAGTAGCGTTTGCGCCAAAACACCAAGCCCATGGTCAGCGCAATCGCACCCATGCTGCCCAGCGTCCACCAAAAAGCGCTGGCGGTGTGTAGCCAAGGGATGAACTCGAAGTTCATGCCAAAAATGCCCGCAATCAGGTTCAAAGGCAAGAAGATGGCGGTCAGCGCCGTCAGCGTGCGCATGATGTCGTTGGTGCGGTTGCCCTGTGCATTGAAATGCATTTGCACCGCGGTTTCTGTGTTGTGCTCCAAGCGGCGCACATGGTGCACCACCCGGTCAATGTGTTCCAGCACGTCGCGACAGCGCACTTTGAGCAATTCGTGTTCGCGCAGCGCAGTCGGATCGTCGTTGACCACCCAGTCGTCCAGAGTTTCGTTCCAGTTGAGCATGGCGGTGTGCTGGTCGTCACACAGGTCTTCCAGCTGGTGCAAAGCCAAGCGGGCTTGCAGCAAGGCGTCCCAGCGCCGAAACCTGGCCTTGGGCTGAATCAATTCGGTTTGCCAATGGTCCAG
>JBIKKE010000231.1:0-4477 GCA_044360575.1 Limnohabitans sp.
TTTTACCGCCTTAACCTTTTGACCATAGGCGACTTTTACAAGGTTCGGTACGGCAAGTCGGTCGAGGTTTTGACCAGTGTGGCGATTGTGGTGTCTTATTTGGGTTGGACTTCGGCGCAGCTGACGGCGCTGGGCTTGGTCATCCATGTCTTGTCTTCGGGCGCCATTGACCTGAACCACGCCATCATGATGGGCGCTGGGGTCGTGTTGGTCTATACCGTGTTTGGCGGCATGTGGTCGGTGGCTTTCACCGACTTGTTTCAGACGGTGGTGATCGTGGTGGGCCTGATGGCCGTGGCTTTGCTGGTGGGCGACAACGCCGGTGGGTTTGACACAGTCATTGCTCAAGCAGCAGCCGACGGCAAATTCGACATGTTCCCGACCGACATGGACGCTGCCGCATGGTGGGCCATGGCGGGTGCCTTCTTTGCCTTTGCTTTTGGTTCCATTCCTCAGCAAGACGTTTTCCAGCGCATGACCAGTGCCAAAGACGAAAAAACCGCGGTGCGTGGCACGGTCATTGGCGCCATGATGTACTTTGTTTTTGCCTTCATTCCTTTGTACATCGCCTACGCGGCCTTGATCGCGCACCCTGAACTCAAGGCTTTGTTTGAGTCCGAGGATGCTCGTGCGATCCAACGCATCCTGCCCGATTTGGTCTTGGGCCAGATGCCGATGTGGGCGCAAATCTTGTTCTTTGGCGCTTTGCTCTCGGCCATTTTGTCCACCGCCAGTGGCGCTTTGTTGGCGCCCACCGCCACCTTCACCGAAAACGTGCTCAAGCCATTTGTGCCCCACATGAGCGATCGCCAGTTTCTGCTGCTTTTGCGGGTGACATTGGTCAGCTTCACAGCGTGTGCTTTGTTGTTTGCCATGAACAGCACGAGCACCATGTATGAAATGGTGCAAAACGCTTACAACGTGACCTTGACCGGCGCATTTGTGCCCTTGGTGGCGGGGGCCTTTTGGCGGCGTGCCAACACCCAAGGGGCCTTATTCTCGGTGGTGCTGGGCGTGGGTACTTGGCTGGTGTTCAACTTTTGGATACCCGACACCCTGATACCTGCCAACTTGCTGGGTTTGATGGCCTCCATCGTGGGCATGTTGTTGGGTTCTTTGTTGCCATCGATTTTCCCTAACCGGGGTCAGTCGATCGCCAGCGCTTTGGGTCACGCGGCCCATGATTCGACGGTTCGTTGAACGCCCGGCCAGGGCGCGCCCTTGAACCAATGGCTGCTGGGTCGTCATGGCTCAGCCAAGCCTATAATTGAAGGTTTTCTTGCATCACCTTCAAAGGCTCTTTCAATGCCCATTTACGCTTACAAATGCGACGCCTGCGGCCATGCCAAGGATGTCCTGCAAAAAATGAGCGACGATTCCCTGACCGATTGCCCGGTTTGCGGTGCGCCCAAATTCAACAAACAACTCACAGCCCCTGGTTTTCAACTCAAGGGCACGGGTTGGTACGCCACCGACTTCAAGGGTGGCGGTGCTGCAGCCACTGCGGTGCCCGCCGCTGCAGCCACAGCCGATGCCGTGGCCTCGCCCGCACCCGCTGCCGCCCCCTCGGGTGGTGACACTTCTGGTACATCGACAAGCGCCAGCAGTGCAGGGGCCTGCGCTGCTTCTTGCGCCTGCCATTGACTTTGCTTGAAATTCATTGAGCCCAGCTCCACCGATTGCCCGCATGAAAACCCGCAGCTTTAAACAATACTTCATCACTGGCTTGCTGGTGTGGCTGCCCATGGGCATCACGGTGTGGGTCATCATGTGGCTGGTGGGCATGCTGGACGCCATTTTCTTGGCCGTGTTGCATGCGGCCGATACCCTGATTCCAGGAATTCATGCCAATGCCGAATACCTGCGTGGTGTACCCGGTTTGGGTGTGGCGATTGTGGCCGTGTTCATTTTTGCCACGGGTGTCTTTGTGGCCAACATGTTTGGCCAATGGTGGTTGCGCAAATGGCACGGGCTGATGAACCGCATCCCCGTGGTGCGCAGCATCTATACCAGCGTCAAACAGGTGGCCGACACCTTGTTTTCGGGCAGCGGCCATGCCTTTTCCAAGGCGCTGTTGGTGCAATACCCCCGGCAAGGTTCGTGGACTGTGGCTTTTTTAACGGGTACCCCAGGCGGTGAAGTGGCCACCCACATGGACCAGCCCATGGTCAGTGTGTATGTGCCGACCACCCCCAACCCGACTTCAGGTTTCTTTTTGATGATGCCCAAAGCCGATGTGGTTGAGCTCGATATGACCGTGGATGATGCCCTCAAGTACATCATCTCCATGGGGGTCATGGTGCCCCCCATGCGCGGCGCCAAACCCACGGCCGATGCCCTGAAGGCCCCTGTGGCCTGAGCCCCTTTTTTACCGAACTGTTTTTGCGATTTCTGAAAGTACAACATGTCCATGCGTTCCCATTACTGCGGTCAAGTGACCGAAGCCTTGACCGATCAAAGTGTGAGCCTGTGCGGCTGGGTGAATCGCCGTCGTGACCATGGCGGCGTGATCTTCATCGACCTTCGTGACCGCGAAGGTTATGTCCAGGTCGTGTGCGACCCCGACCGCCCCGCCATGTTCAAAGTGGCCGAAGACGTGCGCAACGAGTACTGTGTACAAATCAAAGGGACTGTGCGCGCTCGCCCCGAGGGCACCACCAACGATGGCCTCAAAAGCGGCAAGATCGAGGTGTTGTGCCACGAGTTGATCGTCTTGAACGAATCGGTGACGCCACCCTTCCAGATCGATGACGACAACCTTTCGGAGACAACACGGCTTACGCACCGCGTGCTGGACCTGCGCCGTCCCTACATGCAAAACAACCTCATGCTGCGCTACAAAGTGGCCATGGAGGTGCGCAAGTACTTGGATGAAAACGGCTTCGTGGACATCGAAACCCCCATGCTGACCAAGAGCACGCCCGAAGGCGCGCGCGATTATCTGGTGCCCAGCCGCGTGCACGATGGCCAGTTCTTCGCGCTGCCCCAGTCGCCTCAACTGTTCAAGCAGTTGCTCATGGTGGCCGGTTACGACCGTTACTACCAAATCACCAAGTGCTTCCGCGACGAAGACTTGCGTGCAGACCGCCAGCCTGAATTCACCCAGATCGATATCGAAACCTCCTTCCTCACCGAAGAAGAAATCCGCGACATGTTCCAGGGCATGATCAAGCGCGTGTTCCAAAAGACCATTGGCGTTGACTTGGGCGAATTCCCGGTCATGACTTACCAAGACGCGATGCACATCTACGGCTCCGACAAGCCCGACCTGCGCGTCAAGTTGCAGTTCACCGAAGTCACCGACGTGATGGGCGATGTGGATTTCAAAGTTTTCTCGGGTGCGGCCAACATGAAGGGTGGCCGCGTGGTGGCCCTGCGCGTGCCGGGTGGCTCGGTCGAAGGCGGCGGCATCAGCCGTGGCGAGATCGACGCTTACACCGAGTTCGTCAAGATTTACGGCGCCAAAGGCCTGGCTTACATCCGCGTCAACGACCTGTCCAAAGGACGTGACGGTTTGCAGTCGCCCATCGTCAAGAACATCCACGATGCAGCACTCCAGGCTGTGTTGGAGCGCTCCGGCGCTCAAAACGGCGACTTGATTTTCTTCGGCGCTGACAAAGAAAAAATCGTCAACGATGCGATTGGTGCCTTGCGCATCAAGATTGGTCACAGCGAGTTCGGCAAGAAGAACGGTTTGTTTGAAAACCGTTGGGCCCCCATGTGGGTGGTCGACTTCCCCATGTTCGAGCACGACGAAGAGAACGACCGCTGGGCCGCTGTTCACCACCCCTTCACTGCGCCCAAAGACGGCCACGAAGATTGGATGGTCACAGCCCCCGAGAAGTGCATCTCCAAAGGCTACGACATGGTCTTGAACGGTTGGGAAATGGGCGGCGGCTCGGTGCGTATCCACCGCGCCGACGTGCAGCAAAAAGTGTTTGACGCTTTGAAAATCACGCCCGAAGAAGCCCAGCTCAAGTTCGGCTTCTTGCTCGACGCCTTGCAATACGGCGCGCCGCCGCACGGTGGCTTGGCTTTCGGTTTGGACCGCATCGTCACGCTCATGACCGGCGCAGAGTCGATCCGCGACGTGATCGCCTTCCCCAAGACCCAGCGCGCTCAGTGTTTGCTCACACAAGCGCCCAGTCCGGTGGACGAGAAGCAGTTGCGCGAACTGCATATCCGTTTGCGCAACTTGGATGCTGCCAAAGCCGCATAAGCAGCACATGCCTACAACAACGCCACCTCCGGGTGGCGTTGTTGTTTTCGCGGACGATTCACAGAGCCATTGGCATCGTTTGGGGTGAGCTGCTTCAGTCAAAGGCCCATGTCACAGACAAAAAAGGCTTCAAAACCGAAGTCTTGAAGCCTTTGATGTCTGCATTCAGCCGTGAAGGCTGAACCAGAAGTTTTGCAACGGCATCGCTGCCGTTAGCGGGACTTGCAGGGCTTAGTAGCCGCCGCGGCCGCCGCCACC
>JBIKKE010000032.1:0-15364 GCA_044360575.1 Limnohabitans sp.
GACTGTTTAGGGTTTTTTCTTTTAGGCCTTGGACCCATGTGCCAAAGCCCTTTCGCGGCTCGCGGCCAAGGCTTTTGCGTCAGGTGCCGACAAGTCCCAGGCTTGCATGTGGTTCAAGCTGATGTCAGTCAGGGCTTCAATCCATTGTGCGTCGTTGTTCAGGCAGGGGATGTAGTTGAAGCTTTCTCCACCTGCGTGCAAAAAGGCTTCTTTGGCTTCGAGCTGAATTTCTTCAAGCGTTTCCAAGCAGTCGCTGGTGAAGCCCGGGCAGATCACGTCGACGGATTTCACGCCTTGGCCCGCTATGGCAATCAGGGTCGGTTCGGTGTAAGGCTCTAGCCATTTGGCCTTGCCAAAGCGTGATTGGAAGGTGAGCTTGTATTGGTCTTTGCGCAAGCCCAGGGCTTCGGCCAACAAGCGGCCGGTTTTCATGCACTCGCAGTGGTAAGGGTCACCCAGTTGCAAGGTGCGTTCAGGCACACCGTGAAAGCTCATGAGCAATTGTTCGGATTGCCCATTAGCAGCCCAGTGGGCGCGCACCGTTTGCGCCAATGCAGCGATGTAGCGCGGGTCGTCATGGTAATGATTGACGAAGCGCATCTCGGGGATCAGACGAGTTTTAAGGCCCCAGTGGTACACCGCGTCGAACACGCTGGCTGTGGTGGTGCCACTGTATTGGGGGTAGGCCGGCAAAATCAGGACACGCTGCACGCCTTCTGCTTTGAGGGCGCTCAGTTGCGCCGGGATGGACGGCTGGCCATAGCGCATGGCGAAACGAACAGTGACGTTGTGTCCGCGTTCTTGCAGAGCAGTGCCCAGCGACAGGGCTTGTTGTTCTGTGTGGGCTTTCAGGGGTGAGCCTTGCTCGGTCCAGATGCTGGCGTATTTGGCGGCAGATTTGGCCGGACGCACGCGCAAGATGATGCCGTGCAGGATCAGCCACCAAATGGGTTTGGGGATTTCGACCACGCGGCTGTCGCCTAAAAATTCGGCCAGGTATTTGCGCAGGGCGGGCGCTGTGGGGGCACTGGGCGTGCCCAGATTGCAATACAAAACAGCCGTGCGATCTGCCTGACCATGCTGGAAAGAGGGTTCTTTTTGAAATGCCATGCGGTATTCTCCCACCACCATGATTGACATTACCAAAATCAGAGCCATTACGCTCGATCTGGACGACACACTGTGGCCAGTCTGGCCCACGATTGGCCGTGCAGAAACCGCATTGCAGGCCTGGTTGGCCACACATGCGCCAAGCACAGCGGTCTTGTCGGCCGATGCTGAACTCAAAAAAGCCGTTCGCGCCGAAATCAACGCCCGCTATTCGGACCGGGCTCACGACTTGTCGTTTTTGCGTCTGCAGTCCATTCGCGCCTTGTTGCACCAAGCCGGTGATCCGCAGCACTTGGCCGAGCCGGCTTTTGAGGTCTTTTTTGCCGAACGTCAGCGGGTGGATTTGTTTGACGATGCGCTGCCTGCCTTGCGTTTTTGGAGCCAACGCTACCCTGTGATCGCCCTGTCAAACGGCAATGCTGACGTGCACCGCGTGGGCATTGGCGAGCACTTTAAAGCCAGCGTGAGCGCCCAGGCCTTGGGCGTGGCCAAGCCCGATTTACGCATTTTTGAAGCGGGTGCTGCTGCTGCCGGCGTACAGCCCCATGAGGTCTTGCACGTTGGTGACGATGCTCATGCCGACTGTGTGGGGGCTTTGGCAGCGGGTATGCAAGTGGCCTGGCTCAACCGCGAAGGCCACGACTGGACCCATGGCGACACCCGTCCGCACTTGGAGGTGCGAGACTTGCATCTGTTGTGCGCCAGTTGGTCTGACTATGAGCGGTAAGCCTGCGGCATGAGAACCGACTTGATTTTTTTTTTGCAATTTGACATTTGGAGAACCTCATGACTTTGAAAATTTACGGCATCGGGGCCTCTCGCGCAGCTCGACCCCTCTGGACCGCCTTGGAACTGGGCTTGAACTTTGAACACACAGGCACGCCTTATGCCGGTGGGGCAACCCGAACGCCCGAGTTTTTGGCACTCAACCCCAATGGTCACATCCCGGTGTTGGTGGACGAGCGTGACGATGGCACGGTGACCGTGTGGGAAAGCATGGCTTGCGCTTTGTACATTGCCCGTGTGCATGGCCGTCCTGATGGCCAGTCGCTCACACCCGTCACGCCCCGCGAAGAGGCAGACGCATTGCGTTGGAGCTTTTGGACGGTGTCCGAGTTAGAAAAAGACGCGCTCACCGTGTTGATGCACCGCATGGCCATGCCCACTGACCAGCGCAAGCCCGAGTTGGCCGAACAGGCTGAAAGTCGCTTGAAGGTGCCATTGGCGGTGCTAGAAGCCCACTTGCAAGCCCAAAGCACCAAAGGCGAGGCGCATTTGGCAGCCCAACGCTTCACGGTAGCCGATGTTTGCGTGGCCAGTGTGGTGGGCTGGCTGCGTCCTGCGCCTAGCTTGTTGGCGCAGTACCCGGCAGTGTCAAGCTGGATGGAGGCTTGTTTAGCCCGTCCTGCTCAGGCGCAAGCCCGGGGCATGAAGTAATAAAACCCAGAGGCCGGGCCAGAGGAGCCTTTAAAACCGGCCCAAGGCCTGCATCTTCCAAGCCAGCCACAACTTGCGCAGGGGCGTGAGGGCGATGCGTTGGTGCAGGACCTGAAAGCCCGAGGCTTCGATCTCGCGCAGCAAGGTGCGGTAAATGCTGGCCATCATGAGGCCGGGTTTTTGGGCGCGGCGGTCGGCGGCGGGCAACAGGGCCAGGGCTTCGTCGTAAAGAGCGTGGGCGCGGTCTGTCTGGAACTTCATAAGTGCGCTGAAGTTGTCTGAATAGCGGCGCTGGATCAGGTCTTGTGCCGTGACGCCAAAACGCTGTTGTTCGTCCAGTGGCAGGTAAATGCGCCCGCGCATGGCGTCTTCGCCCACGTCGCGGATGATGTTGGTCATCTGAAAAGCCAAACCGAGTTTGTGCGCATAGGCCGTTGTGGCTTCGTCAGTCTGGCCAAAGATGCGTGCGGCGACTTCGCCCACCACACCAGCGACCAAATGACAGTATGTCGTCAGGCCCGCAAAGTCTAAATACCGAGTTTGGTTCAGGTCCATCTGACAGCCTTCGATCACGGCCATCAGGTGGCGGCTTTCGATGCCGAAGCTGGGTGCCAAGGGCATGAGGGCATGCATCACGGGGTGGCTGGGCTGTCCGGCGAAGGCTTGCAGAACTTCTTTTTGCCACCAAGCGAGTTTTGTTGCCGCCACGCCAGGGTCTTTGATTTCGTCAACCACGTCGTCCACCTCTCGGCAAAACGCATAGAAGGCAGTGATCGCGGCACGCCGCTCAGGCGGCAAAAACAAAAAAGCGTAATAGAAACTGCTGCCTGAGGCGGCGGCTTTTTGCTGGACGTAATCTTGCGGGCTCATGGACTGGGATTCTCGCATTCAAAGCGCAGGATCAAGGCTGGGGCAGACCGGACAATTGGAGAAATTCTCGTTCCAGAACGGGCGCAGACCCGAGGCCCAAGGCGATGCGCCAGAGCAGGGCGCGCACTTCATGGCGTGGCATTTTGATGCGTTCAGTCAGTGCCGCAGGGCCAGCCTCTCGCAGCAGAGCCACGGTGCGGGCACCGATCAAGGCAGGCAGGGCACTGGCCAGACGCAGACGCCAAGGCTTAACCGCCAATGCATAGCGCATGCCACAGGCCAACTGAGATTGGGTGGTGTCCAGCCACTGGTTGTAAAGCGGGGTGATGGATTTCAGTGTGTTGATTTTTTGAGAACTTGCTTCGCTGGCATCGCCTGTGCCGTTGGTGGCCCGTGCAGCTTCTGCCAGCCATTCGGGCGTCAGGCCCGCCTTCGCTAAGGTCTCGACAGGCCAATAGCAGCGCCCGTCTGCCAAGTCGGCGCCCATGTCGCGAACAATGTTCAGGTGTTGCAAGCCCATGCCGTACTGGCGACCAATGTGCTGCATCTCGTCTTGGGGCAACAGTGCATAGCCAGGCAAGTGGCGGCCGCACAACTCAGTCCAGAATTCCCCCACGCACCCGGCCACCAGCCAGGTGTAGTCGTCCAACTCTGTTTCAGTTTGCAAAGACGCCAGCCGATGGGGGCCTGTTCCGAAGCGGGTCATGTCCAGTTGCTGCCCCCGGGTGATGTGGCCCAGAACAGTGCGTACGCTGGCTTGGTCAGGCGCCGACAATGTGTGCAGCAAAGGCAGGCATTGCGGCAGCGCTTGCATCAAGGCGCGTTCATGCGGGTTGGTTTGCTGCGCTGCAAAGGCTTGGGTCAGCTTGGGCAGTGGGCTGAGTTGTGCATCGACATCCGAAGTGGCGGCTATGGTCTGCGTCATGAGATGCAGCAGGGTTTGTCGCTCCGCCAAGGGCAGGGCGCTGGTGTCGGCCACGGTGTCTGTCGCTCGGGCCAGCAGGTAGCCAATGGCCACAGGGGCCTGTAAAACAGACGGTAAAAGTCGGATCGACAGGTCAAACGAACGTGAGACGCGGCGCAGGAGCTGGCGTTGTTCTGCGTTCAATCCACGGGGTGGACGTCGTCCAATTAAGGGGGTAGTTGTCATGGTCAATCGGTATTGTCGCTTGACAGCTGCATCCGCTTTGAATAGATTACTAACCAACTGGTCATTATTTTCTTTGGAAATTCCATGCTTTATTTGCATTCACTCGCCTCCGGGCGAGTATTTCGTTTGTGCGCGCTCGCCGCATTGGTGACAACTTTGGTGGCATGTTCCAAGACAGAGGCGCCACTGGAGCCTTTGCGTTCGGTCAAATTGATCGCCGTTGCGGGCAGTGACTTGACGGCAGATGGGACGTTTTCAGCCGAGGTGCGTGCCCGGGTCGAGTCCCGATTGGGCTTCAGGGTTGGCGGCAAACTGGTGCAGCGAGCCGTTGAACCCGGCCAGCGGGTGGCAGCCGGGCAGCTCTTGGCCGTGCTGGATGCACAAGATTTTGAGTTGGCTGCGTCGGCAGCTCAGGCGCAGGTGAGCGCTGCCCAAAGCCAGCGCGACTTGGCACTGGCTGATTTCAAACGTTTTGAGGCCTTGAAAGCCCAAAACTTCATCAGCGGCGCCGAATTGGAGCGGCGAGAGGCCAGTTTGAAGGCGGCGGACGCGGCATTGAGTCAGGCCAAGGCCAACGCCCAGGCGCAGGGCAACCAAGCAGGCTATGCCCGTTTGGTGGCCAGCCATGCTGGTGTGATCACCGGAGTTGAGGCTGAGGTCGGTCAAGTGGTTTCGGCCGGACAGCCTATTTTGCGATTGGCGCACGATGGCGCGCGCGATGCGGTTTTCGCGGTATCCGAATCGATCATCATGGCGCTCAAGACCGGTCAAAACATGCAGGCCACGGTACTCAGCACGGGTCAAACCGTGCAAGGCAAGGTGAGGGAGTTGGCCGCCATGGCCGACCCGGTCACGCGCACCTTCACCGTGAAGCTGGCGCTGGATGGCAGTATGGCTTTACCTTTGGGGGCAACGCTCAATGTGCGGGCGCCGGGGCTGTCCGGTTCTGCGTCGACAGCAATTGTGCTGCCCACCAGTGCATTGCGCCAAGAGGGGCAGGGCACGGCGGTGTGGGTGCTGGACGAAACCACCATGACGGTCAACAGCCAGGCGGTGCAGTTGGGCCCGGTGAATGGCAACGCTGTTGTGATCACATCGGGGCTCACACCAGGACAAAAAGTGGTAAGCGCTGGGGTTCATGTGCTATCGCCTGGCCAAAAAGTCACGGTTTACAGCGCAGTGCCAAGCATGGCTCCTGCGGCTTCGGTTGCGCCAGCACGGTGATCGCATGAGCAGCACCGACAACACCCGTTTCAATCTCTCGCGCTGGGCGCTGGAGCACCCCGCCCTGACCCGCTACCTGATGGTGGTGTTGATGGTGCTGGGCATGGCCTCTTATTTCCAGCTGGGGCAAGACGAAGACCCACCTTTTACCTTCCGTGCCATGGTGGTGAGGGCCTATTGGCCCGGGGCCACGGCTGAGCAAGTGGCCGAGCAGGTGACCGACAAAATTGAGCGCACCCTCCAAGAAGTGCCCTTCGCCGACAAGATAAGAAGTTATTCCAAGCCGGGCGAGGCGCAGATCATTTTTCAGATCAAAGACAACTCGGACCCTGGGGCTGTTCCCCAAATTTGGTACACCGTGCGCAAAAAGATCGGCGACATGCGCGGCAGCTTGCCGCCGGGTGTGGTGGGGCCATTTTTCAACGATGAATTTGGGGATGTGTTCGGCGTGATTTACGCGCTGGGGGGGCAGGGTTTTACGCCAGCCGAGCTCAAAACCCAGGCCGACAGCTTGCGCCAGCAACTGCTGCGCGTGCCCGATGTGGCCAAGGTCGAGTTGTTTGGCGTGCAAGACGAAAAGGTGTTCGTTGAAATTTCGCAGCAGCGCTTGGCACAAATGGGCTTGGACATGGGGGCTGTGCTGGCTCAGCTCAACCAGCAAAACGCGGTAGAGCCGGCGGGCAGTATCCAGTCGCCAGTCGATGTGGTTCAAGTTCGTGTGGGCGGACAGTTTCAGAGCCTGGATGACTTGAGGGCCATGCCAATTCGCGGCGCATCGGGTGCGCAAATTCGCTTGTCTGACATCGCCACGGTCACTCGCGCTTATGCCGATCCGGCCAGCGTCAAGGTGCGTCACGATGCGCAAGAAGTCATTGCGCTCGGGGTGTCCATGGCCAAAGGGGGCGACATCATCGCTCTGGGCAAGTCTTTGCGGTTGGCGATGGTGTCCACCCAGGCCAGCCTGCCTGCGGGCATGACTTTGACGCAGGTCCAAGACCAGCCCAGCGCGGTGGCCTCTTCAGTCAATGAGTTCATCAAGGTGCTGATTGAGGCGGTGGTGATCGTTTTGGCGGTGAGTTTCTTGGCCTTGGGTCTGCACAAGCGGCCGGGCCAACACCCCATGTGGCGGCGCTGGACGCTGGACATCCGCCCGGGTTTGGTGGTGGGCATCACCATCCCGCTGGTGTTGGCGGTCACGTTTTTGGCCATGCATTACCTGGGCATTGGCTTGCACAAAATTTCATTGGGCTCGCTCATCATCGCTTTGGGTTTGCTGGTGGACGACGCCATCATTGCGGTGGAGATGATGGTGCGCAAGATGGAAGAGGGCTACGACAAAGTGCGCGCGGCCACGTTCACTTATGAGCTGACCGCCATGCCCATGCTCACGGGCACCTTGATCACGGCCGCTGGCTTCTTGCCCATTGGGTTGGCCAAGTCCATGACGGGCGAGTACACGTTTGCCATTTTTGCGGTCACGGTGGTGGCGCTCTTGGTCAGTTGGGTGGCTTCGGTTTATTTTGTGCCTTACTTGGGCACTTTGCTGCTCAAACCACCTGTGCATGAGGTGCCGGCCGAACAACTCGATTCACCGCAGATGTACGACACGCCTTTTTACCGACACTTTCGTGCTTGGGTGACTTGGTGCGTGACGCACCGCTGGAAAACGATTGGCATCACGGCCTTTTTGTTCGCCATGGGCATCGTGGGCATGGGTAAAGTGCAGCAGCAGTTCTTTCCGGATTCTTCACGCCCTGAAATCATGGTGGACTTGTGGTTGCCTGAGGGGTCCCCCGTCAAGGCGAGTGAGGACATTACCCGTCGTGTGGAGCAGCGCTTGGCACAAGAGCAGGGCGTCAAATCGGTCACGGCTTGGGTCGGTTCGGGGGTACCGCGCTTTTATTTGCCACTTGACCAAGTGTTTCCGCAGACCAACGTGTCGCAACTGATTGTGCAGCCCGCTGACTTGAAAACCCGCGAGGTGCTGCGAGCCAAGCTTCCTGCTTTGCTGGCGCAGGAGTTCCCTGAAGTGCGCGGGCGTGTGAAGCTTTTGCCCAACGGTCCACCAGTGCCCTATCCGGTGCAGTTTCGGGTGGTGGGGCCGGACCCCAAGGTTCTGCGCCTGAAGGCTGAAGAAATCAAGGCACAAATGCGCCTGAACCCTAACACGCGTGGCGTGAACGACAACTGGAACGAGTCGGTCAAGTCGGTGCGGCTGGAGGTCGACCAGGCCAAAGCCCGCAGTCTTGGTGTGAGCAGCCAGTCGATTGCCCAGGTTTCGCGCACCTTGCTGTCCGGCGCCACCGTGGGTCAGTACCGTGATGGTGACAAACTGATCGACATTGTTTTGCGACAGCCGCTGGCCGAGCGCGATGCCTTGTCCGACTTGAGCCAAGCTTATGTGCCCACGGCCTCAGGTCGGTTCATTCCTTTGCTGCAAGTGGCCACGCCGGTGTTGACTTGGGAGCCTGGCGTGATGTGGCGCGAGGGGCGGCAGTTCGCCATCACGGTTCAGGCCGATATTGCCGAAGGCCTTCAGGGGGCGACCGTGACGGCGCAGTTACTGCCTGACCTGAAAAAGACCGAGGCCACATGGCAAGGACAGGGTTTGAACGGTTACCGCATCGAGGTAGCCGGTGCAGTGGAAGAAAGCGCCAAAGGCTCAGCCTCGATCGCAGCCGGCGTGCCAATCATGCTGTTCATCACTTTCACGCTGCTCATGCTGCAACTGCAGAGCTTTAGCCGCGCCATGCTGGTGTTTTTGACTGGGCCACTGGGCATTGCGGGTGTGGCTGGGGCTTTGTTGGTGCTTGATCGGCCTTTTGGTTTTGTGGCCCTGCTGGGCGTGATCGCGCTCATGGGCATGATTCAGCGCAACTCGGTCATCTTGATTGACCAAATTGAGCAGGACCGGGCGGCCGGTATGGCACCCTGGCAGGCCATCGTCGAGTCAGCGGTGCGGCGTTTGCGTCCCATTGTGCTCACGGCGGCTGCGGCGGTGCTGGCCATGATCCCGCTGTCCCGAAGCATCTTTTGGGGACCGATGGCGGTGGCCATCATGGGTGGCTTGGTGGTGGCCACGGCCTTGACCCTGCTGGCCTTGCCGGCCATGTACGCGGCTTGGTTCCGAATTGAGCGGCCAAATCAAGCCCGTGCCTGATTTTGGCCAATCGAAGCGGCTAAAATATAAAGTTGACCGATTTCAAGCGGGCGGTCAGGTGAATCCAAGACTTACAGAGTCTTGTGGTGTTGCCTGACGCCCTTTTTGTTTGGACATGCGCGGGTGGCGAAATTGGTAGACGCACCAGGTTTAGGTCCTGACGGTGGCAACACTGTGCGGGTTCGAGTCCCGCCCCGCGCACCAACCGACTGGTGGCCAATGGCGCAAGCCGCTGGCCTGAGAGACATTCAATTAACCGAGAACGACGATGACTGTGACTGTTGAAACCCTGGAAAAGCTGGAACGCAAGATCACCCTGACTGTGCCTGTGACGGCCATCCAGTCCGAAGTGGATGCACGCCTTAAGAAAATGGCCCGTACGGTCAAGATGGACGGTTTCCGCCCCGGCAAAGTCCCCATGAACGTGGTGACACAGCGCTACGGTTACTCGGTTCAGTACGAAGTTCTGAACGACAAAGTGGGCGAGGCCTTTGCAGTGGCCGCCAATGAAGCCCAAGTGCGTGTGGCCGGTCAGCCCCGCATCTCCGAAAAAGAAGGCGCGCCCGAAGGCGAGCTGAATTTTGAAGCGATTTTCGAGGTGTACCCCGAAGTCAAACTCGGCAACTTGGCCGACACCGAAGTCGAAAAATTGACCGCTGAAGTGTCCGACGCCGCCATCGACAAGACGGTGGACATCCTGCGCAAGCAGCGCCGCACCTTCGCCCAGCGCGCGCAAGACGCCGCAGCGCAAGACGGCGACCGCGCCACCATCGACTTCGAAGGCAAGATCGACGGTGAAGTGTTCTCTGGTGGCAAAGCCGAAGACTTCCAGTTCATTCTGGGCGATGGCCAGATGCTCAAGGAATTCGAAGACGCCGTGCGTGGCATGAAGTCTGGCGAGAGCAAGACTTTCCCTCTGGCTTTCCCGGCCGACTACCACGGTCAAGACGTTGCCGGAAAAACCGCCGACTTCATGGTCACGGTCAAGAAAATTGAAGCGGCCAACCTGCCCGATGTGAACGAAGCTTTGGCCAAGTCTTTGGGCATTGCCGACGCTTCCGTCGAAGGCCTGCGCGCTGATATCCGCAAAAACCTCGAGCGCGAAGTGAAATTCCGCTTGCTGGCCCGCAACAAGCAAGCGGCCATGGACGCTTTGGTGGCCAAGGCCGAGCTGGACTTGCCCCAGTCGATCGTGCAAAACGAAATCGAGCGCTTGAAAGAAGGCGCCCGCGCTGACCTCAAGCAGCGCGGTGTCAAAGACGCCGACAAGGCGCCAATTCCTGACGACATCTTCCGTCCGCAAGCCGAGCAGCGCGTGCGTTTGGGCCTGGTGGTGGCCGAAGTCGTGCGTGGTAACACCTTGCACGCCAAACCCGATCAGATTCAAGCGCACATTTTGGAACTTGCTTCCAGCTACGAGCGTCCTGATGACGTGGTGCGTTGGTACAACAGCGACAACCAGCGCATGGCCGAGGTTGAAGCCGTGGTCATTGAAAGCAATGTGTCCGACTTCGTTTTGGCCCAAGCCAAAGTGGTCGAAAAAGCCATCTCTTTTGAAGAGCTGATGGGCCAGCAGGGCTGATCGCTTTTCGATTCCCTTGAAAATGGGGCTTGTGCCGAGCTTGCAGTTCGGCTGACAAGCCCCATCTCATTGGTGGGCTTGACGACTCGGGTTAAAGTCTCTTTCATATTTTTTGGAGAAATGATGAGCGCAATGGACATCACAAGCTTGGGCATGGTTCCCATGGTCATCGAGCAATCGGGTCGTGGCGAACGTGCCTATGACATCTATTCGCGTTTGCTCAAGGAGCGCGTGATCTTTTTGGTGGGCGAGGTCAACGACCACATGGCCAACCTGATCGTGGCCCAGTTGTTGTTTTTGGAGAGCGAAAACCCTGAAAAGGACATCTCCCTTTACATCAATTCGCCTGGTGGCTCGGTCAGCGCCGGCATGGCGATTTACGACACCATGAACTTCATCAAGCCCGATGTGTCCACATTGTGCAATGGCATGGCGGCCAGCATGGGTGCGTTTTTGTTGTCTTCGGGTGCCAAGGGCAAGCGTTTTTCCTTGCCCAACTCCAAGATCATGATTCATCAGCCCTTGGGCGGTGCGCGTGGTCAGGCCACCGAGATCGAGATCGCTGCCCGTGAGATCGTCAAGACCCGTGCCCATTTGAACCGCATCTTGGCCGAGAACACCGGTCAGCCTTTGTCCAAGATCGAACTCGACACTGAGCGGGACTATTATTTGTCAGCCACTGAGTCCAAAGAGTACGGTTTGATTGACGAAGTCATTTCCAAACGCGCTTGAGTTTGGCCGGGCCAACCGGCACCTTTGCCGACGGCGTTTACCCTGAAAGGGTGAGCGCCGTTTTTCTTTCGTTATCATTGACGAATTCCGGATTCCGAGGCGAGATTTATGGCCGATAAAAAAGGCGCCAGCACTGAAAAAAACCTGTTCTGCTCTTTCTGCGGCAAAAGCCAGCACGAAGTCAAAAAGCTGATCGCAGGGCCGTCGGTTTTCATCTGTGATGAGTGCATCGATTTGTGCAACGACATCGTGCGCGATGAGCTGGCCACTACCACGGTGGCTGCAGGGGCCAAAGAAGGCTTGCCCACACCGCTGGACATCAAGACCAACCTTGACAACTATGTGATTGGCCAAGAAAAAGCCAAACGCAGTTTGGCGGTAGCTGTTTACAACCATTACAAGCGACTTAAACACAAAGAGGGTGCCAAAAAAGACGAGGTGGAGCTGGCCAAAAGCAACATCTTGTTGATTGGCCCCACGGGCTCTGGCAAAACCTTGTTGGCGCAAACCATGGCCCGCATGCTGGACGTGCCTTTTGTCATGGCCGATGCCACCACCTTGACCGAAGCCGGTTATGTGGGCGAGGACGTTGAGAACATCGTTGCCAAATTGCTGCAGACTTGCAATTACGATGTTGAACGGGCCCAGCGCGGCATCGTCTACATTGACGAGATCGACAAGATCACCCGCAAATCTGACAACCCTTCCATCACGCGAGACGTGTCGGGCGAGGGTGTTCAACAAGCGTTGCTTAAGCTGGTCGAAGGCACCATGGCCAGCGTGCCCCCGCAAGGTGGCCGCAAGCACCCCAATCAAGACTTTTTGCAGATCGACACCACCAACATCTTGTTCATTTGTGGGGGCGCGTTCGCAGGTCTTGAAAAAGTCATTGAAAACCGCACCGAATCGGGTGGTATCGGCTTCGGCGCCACCGTCAAAAGCAAAAAACAGCGATCTCTCACCGATGTCTTCAACGAAGTCGAGCCCGAAGACCTGATCAAGTTTGGCTTGATTCCCGAGTTGGTGGGTCGTTTGCCTGTGGTCGCCACCTTGGCCGAACTCAGCGAAGAAGCTTTGGTACAAATTTTGACCGAACCGAAAAATGCGGTGGTGAAGCAATTTACCAAGCTGTTGGCCATGGAGGGTGTCGAACTCGAAGTTCGCCCCAATGCGCTCACGGCCATGGCCCGCAAGGCGTTGGCCCGCAAAACAGGTGCCCGTGGCCTGCGCTCCATCATGGAGCAGGCCTTGATCGACACCATGTTTGAGTTGCCCAACCAAGCGAATGTTGAAAAAGTGGTGGTGGACGAGTCGGTCATTGACGACAACAAGCCGCCATTGCTGGTTTACCGCGAGTCGGCCAAACAGGCCTGACCCACATGCGAAGCACCCTGATTCACTCCCTTACAAGTTCATGGGTTGAATTCTTGTGCGCAGCATCCATGTGTAGCTGAATTGACCCGAGGGACACACCATGTCTGGACACACACCTTTGCCGCCCACCCTGATCGAACTGCCCATGTTGCCGCTGCGCGACGTGGTGGTGTTCCCTCACATGGTGATTCCTTTGTTTGTGGGCCGCCCAAAGAGCATCAAGGCGCTTGAAACGGCCATGGCTGCTGAACGCCGCATCATGCTTGTGGCCCAGAAAACGGCTGCCAAAGACGAGCCCGGCGTGGAAGACATGTTCGATGTGGGTTGTGTCTCCACCATCTTGCAGATGCTGAAATTGCCCGACGGCACGGTCAAAGTGTTGGTTGAAGGCCAACAACGTGCACTCGTCAAGTCCATCACGGACGGAGAGGTGCACTTTGTGGCCGCTGTCACGCCCGTTGATCCCCTTTCTGAGCAGTCAGACGCCAGCAGCGAAATCGAAGCACTGCGCCGTGCCGTCATGCAGCAGTTTGACCAGTACGTCAAACTCAACAAAAAAATCCCCCCGGAGATCCTGACTTCGATTTCCAGCATCGATGACCCAGGCCGTTTGGCCGACACCATCGCAGCGCACTTGCCCCTCAAGCTTGAAAACAAGCAGCAGGTGCTTGATTTGGCCAATGTCAAGTCACGCCTTGAAAATCTCTTCGCGCAGTTAGAGCACGAGGTGGATATCTTGAACGTGGACAAGCGCATCCGTGGCCGCGTGAAGCGTCAGATGGAAAAGAACCAACGGGACTTCTACCTGAACGAGCAGGTCAAGGCCATTCAAAAAGAATTGGGTGACGGCGAAGAGGGTGCGGACATCGAGGAACTCGAAAAGAAGATCAAGGCTGCCAAGATGTCGGCCGAAGCCCGTAAAAAAGCCGAGGGAGAGTTGAAAAAACTCAAACTCATGTCCCCAATGTCGGCTGAAGCTTCGGTGGTGCGCAATTACCTGGACGTGCTCATCGGCCTGCCTTGGGGCAAAAAGACCAAACTCAAGCACGACTTGGCCAATGCTGAAGATGTGCTCAACCAAGACCATTTCGGCTTGGACAAAGTTAAAGATCGAATTTTGGAATACCTCGCGGTACAGCAGCGCGTGGACAAAGTCAAAGCACCGATCCTTTGCCTCGTGGGGCCACCCGGCGTGGGCAAGACTTCGCTCGGTCAGTCGATTGCCAAGGCCACGGGCCGTAAATATGTGCGCATGGCTTTGGGCGGCATGCGCGACGAAGCCGAAATTCGTGGCCACCGACGCACTTACATCGGGGCTTTGCCGGGCAAGGTTCTGCAAAACCTGAACAAGGTCGGCACCAAGAATCCGCTGTTTCTGCTCGACGAAATCGACAAGCTGGGCACTGACTTCCGTGGCGACCCCTCGAGCGCATTGCTGGAGGTGCTCGACCCTGAACAGAACCACACCTTTGGTGACCATTACGTTGAGGTCGACTTTGATCTGAGCGACGTGATGTTCGTGGCCACCTCCAATTCGATGAACATTCCCTCGGCCCTGTTGGACCGAATGGAAGTGATTCGTTTGTCGGGTTACACCGAGGATGAGAAAACCAGCATTGCCATGAAGTATTTGCTGCCCAAGCAAATGACCAACAACGGCGTGAAAGAGACCGAGCTGCAGGTGACCGAGGCTGCCGTGCGCGATGTGGTGCGTTATTACACCCGCGAAGCCGGCGTGCGTTCTCTTGAGCGGGAGCTTGGCAAGATTTGCCGCAAGGTCGTCAAGGCCTTGTTGCTCAAACAAATGACGCCGCAGGTGGTGGTGAACGAGGACAACCTGAACGACTTTTTGGGCGTGCGCAAGTTCACTTACGGTCGCGCGGAGCAAAAAAATCAAGTTGGCCAAGTGGTCGGTTTGGCTTGGACCGAAGTGGGCGGTGATTTGCTGACCATCGAAGCGGCCTTGATGCCTGGTAAAGGCGTGATCACCCGCACCGGTTCACTGGGCGATGTGATGAAAGAGTCGGTTGAAGCTGCACGCACCGTCGTGCGCAGTCGCTCGCGTCTCTTGGGCATCAAAGACGAAGTCTTTGAAAAGAAAGACTTGCACATTCACGTGCCAGATGGCGCAACGCCAAAAGACGGGCCCAGTGCGGGCGCGGCCATGACGACAGCCATGGTGTCGGCCATGACGGGTATTCCTGTTCGTGCCGATGTGGCCATGACGGGTGAAATCACCCTGCGCGGTGAAGTCACCGCCATTGGTGGCTTGAAAGAGAAGTTGCTGGCTGCTTTGCGCGGTGGGATCAAGACCGTATTGATTCCAGAGGACAACGTGAAAGACCTGCAAGACATTCCTGAGAATGTCAAAAATGGTCTTGAGATTGTGCCTGTCAAGTGGATCGACCAAGTTTTGGAAGTGGCTTTGGAAGCCAAACCAGTTCCCTTGAGTGACGAAGAAGTGGCTGCAGCTGCTTTGACTTCCGTACCGGCAACAGCCAAAGCGGAGGCTGTGAAGCATTGATGCGAAATTTTCAGGCTGAGCTCAAAGTCGGCCTGAAATTGCTTTACAATTTGGACATTGCATTGAGCAAGGCATACAATGCCAAGCTGTCTGAAATACGCGGGAATAGCTCAGTTGGTAGAGCGCAACCTTGCCAAGGTTGAGGTCGCGAGTTCGAGCCTCGTTTCCCGCTCCAAAGACCGACAGCTTCACCAAGTCTTT
>JBIKKE010000233.1:0-4436 GCA_044360575.1 Limnohabitans sp.
GATGGCCGTGGCCGTGTCCGTTTGGAATACCGCATTCCTGCCCGTGGTCTGATCGGTTTCACCAATGAATTCCTGAACTTGACCCGTGGTTCTGGTTTGATCTCCAACATCTTCGACAGCTACGAAGCCCACAAGGGTGACATTGGCGGCCGCAAGAACGGCGTGCTGATTTCCATGGACGACGGTGAAATTTTCACCTACGCCTTGGGCAAGTTGGACGACCGCGGCCGCATGTTCGTCAAGGCGAATGATCCGGTGTACGAAGGCATGATTGTGGGCATCCACAGCCGTGACAACGACTTGGTGGTCAACGCGACGCGCACCAAGCAGCTGACCAACTTCCGCGTGTCTGGCAAGGAAGACGCGATCAAGATCACCCCCCCGATTGACCTGACCCTGGAATACGGCGTCGAGTTCATTGAGGACGACGAGTTGGTCGAAATCACGCCTAAGAGCGTGCGTCTGCGCAAGCGTTTCCTGAAGGAAAGCGATCGCAAGCGCAACAAGTGATGGGCTGAACCATCATGCGCATGACCCATGCCATGGCCGTTTGGACGATGGTGGGCTGCACCGCACTGTGGTCCATGGCCGGTGTGGTCACTCGGTATCTAGAGGAAGCCCGCAGCTTCGAAGTCACTTTCTGGCGCAGCTTCTTTACCGTGGTGTCCCTGTTGATCATCTTGCCTTTGTGGCAAGGCAGGGATGTGTGGTCTCGGTTGCCTTGGCGCAACCGTTATTTCTGGCTTTCTGGCCTGTGCTGGAGTGTCATGTTCACCGCCTTCATGGTCGCCCTGACCTTGACGGCAGTGGCCAATGTGTTGGTAACGATGGCCGTGGGCCCTTTGCTGACCGCGCTTTTCACCCGAGTCTTTTTGCGCCATCAGTTGCCCTTGAGAACTTGGATCGCGATTTTGGTGGCGGGTCTTGGCATCGGTTGGATGTACGGCACACAGCTGAGTTTGGGTGACCCCAACTTTTTGATAGGTTCTTTGGTCGCTTTGTGCGTGCCCATTGCAGGTGCCGTTCAGTGGACATTGGCTCAAAAGAGCCAAAACGAAGGACACAGTCTCGACTTGGTGCCATCGGTTTTGTTAGGGGCCGTCTTCTCCACTTTGCTGACCTTGCCCTTGGCCCTGCCTTTCCAGGCATCGGCTCATGATGTGGGTTTGCTGGCCATCCTTGGCCTGTTCCAATTGGCCATTCCTTGCGTACTCTCGGTCATTTGTGTGCGGGTGCTCAAAGCTCCAGAAGCCTCATTGCTGTGTTTGCTTGAGATTGTCTTTGGCATTGCATTGGCTTGGTGGGGTGCCAACGAAGCCCCGCAAATGAGCGTATTGTTGGGTGGGTCCCTGGTCCTGGGGGCTTTGCTCATGAACCAATGGTTAGGCTGGAAACAAAACAATGTCTGATGTCATCGCACAGATCGAAGGCCGCATTGGCTGCATCACCCTGAACCGCCCGAGGGCACTGAACGCCTTGTCGTTGGAAATGGTGCGTCTCATCACCAATGCCTTGATGGCTTGGAAAAACGAACCCCAAGTCTTGGCCGTTGCCGTGCGCGGAATGGGCAAAGAGGGCCCATTTGGTTCATTTTGTGCAGGTGGTGACATCCGGTTTTTTCACCAGGCTGCACACGCAAGCGATGCAGCGTTGGCCGACTTTTTCACCGAAGAATACCGTCTCAATCACCTGATTCATACTTACAGCAAGCCCTACATCGCCTTCATGGATGGCATCGTCATGGGTGGCGGCATGGGCATCAGCCAAGGCGCGAGTGTGCGTGTGGCGACCGAGCGCACCAAGATGGCCATGCCCGAAACTCACATTGGTTTGTTCCCGGATGTGGGGGGAGGTTACTTTTTAAGCCGTTGCCCAGGTCGACTGGGCGAATATTTGGCCTTGACAGGCACCATGCTGAACGGGGCGCAGGCAGTGTCAGCCAAGCTGGCAGACATCGCGCTGCCCAGCGGCATGTTAGAGCCTATCTGGCAAACACTGATAAGCAGTCCTTTTGAGAACCCCGAATCGGTGGAGCGCTGGGTGCTGGCCCAAGCAGGAGCCCTGACGCCTGAAAAGCTGACACCTCAGCCGCAAATTGATGAAGTGTTTGGGTTGTCTTCGGTCACCGACATGTTGTCCCGACTGGAATCGGCTTCAGACGAATGGAGCCTAAAAACGGCAGACACCTTGCGCCACCGCTCGCCCTTGATGCTGAACGTGGTTCTTGAGCAAATTCGCCGCGCCCGTCAAATGAGCTTGGCCGATGACCTGCGCATGGAACGTGACATGGTGCACCATTGTTTCCACCTGAGGGATATCAAGGACAGCGAAACGGTAGAAGGCATCCGCGCCTTGGCGATCGACAAAGACCACAAGCCCCAGTGGAAACCTGACCGGGTTGAAGAGGTGGATGGGGCGGAAGCGGCCCGCTTCTTTGTCAGCCCATGGCCTTTGGATCAACACCCGCTGCGCGATTTGAACTGAATGTCTGCGGGCTTATCGGGCCAGCTTAGCGGTCGCGGTGACGGCTTTTCATGGCGCGCTCAACTTCGCGCTTGCCTTCGCGGTCCTTGATGGTGTCACGTTTGTCGTGCTCAGCTTTACCCTTGGCCAATGCAATGTCGCACTTCACTTTGCCCGCTTTCCAGTGCAAATTGATCGGCACAAGGGTGTAGCCCTTTTGCTCGATCTTGCCGATCAGCCGCTTGATCTCTTCTTTGTTCAACAGAAGTTTGCGTGTGCGTGCGGCTTCAGGGTTGATGTGTGTTGACGCCGTTTTGAGTGGGTTGATCAAGCAGCCGATGATGAACAACTCACCGTTGCGGATGACCACATAACCATCGGTGAGCTGCACCTTGCCTTCGCGGATGGCCTTGACCTCCCAGCCTTCCAGCACCATGCCAGCCTCGTAGCGTTCTTCAAAAAAATAGTCGAAGGACGCTTTTTTGTTCTCGGCAATCTTGGCAAAAGTAGGGGCAGCGGGGGACTTTTTGGTGGTGGCCATTGGGAGCAGATAAGGACGGCACGGCCGTTCGCAAGGGAGTGCAGCTTAACGATCCTCAAAAGGATCACACCTAAAACTACAATCAAAGCATTGTATGAAGAATATCCATAAGTCCGTTCTGATCTGGTACTCGCCAGAAGAAATGTTTCGCCTCGTGACAGACGTGGCGAGCTATCCCGAATTTTTGCCCTGGTGTGACCGTGCCAGCGTGCTCGAAACCGATGCCCAAGGCATGGTGGCCGAGGTAGGCATCAGCCTGGGCGGTATACAGCAAACCTTCACCACCCGCAACACGCACGAAGAAGGTCGTTCGGTCGGCATGAGCCTGGTCAAAGGGCCTTTTTCCAACCTGAGCGGCATGTGGCGCTTCACGCCTGTGGGCGACGGAACGCAACGCGCCTGTAAAGTGGAATTGGATCTGCAGTACGGTTTTTCCAGCAAAACCCTTGCAGCGCTGGTCGGGCCGGTCTTTGACAAGATCGCGGCCAGTCTGGTCGATGCATTTGTCAAACGCGCTGAATCGGTTTATGGCTGATTCGAGGATTCAGGTCACGCTCTCCTGGAGCCTGGGGCCTCGGCACGTGCAGGAGCAAAGCTTGCTAGTGCCTGAAGGCTGCACCGTCAAAGCAGCGCTGGATCTGGCCATGGCCCAGTGGCTCCAAAGCCAGCCATCAGCGGATGACACAACGCTGTCATCGCTGCAGTTTCAGCAACCCGGCATCTGGGGCAAAAAGGTGTCCTGGGCGCAGCTTGTCAAAGCCGATGACCGCATTGAGTTGTACCGCCCGCTCAAGGTAGACCCCAAAGTCGCACGCCGTCAGCGCTTCAAGCGCCAAGGCAAAGGCCGCACAGGCCTGTTTGCCAACCGCAAAAGCGGCTCAGCGGCGGGGTACTGAAAGTCACCATGCAAGCCCTTTTGAACGCCATCGCCCAGATGCCTCTGGTCGAAGACGCCCAACGTGTTTTTCATGGGCGGGGCGGCATGTACCCCGGCTGCGAGCAATGGTCGCTGGACTGGTTTGCGCCGGTTTGGGTGCTGACCAGCTTCAAGCCGGTGACCGACGAAGAATTGGCCGCTTGCCAAAATGCGCTACAGGCCCGATGGAACACGCTGGCCCCGGGCCAGCCTCTTAACTGGGTTTTTCAGAGCCGGGTGACCGGTGAAGCCGAAACCCGCCTCATGTCAGGTACAGTGCCCGAGCCGCATGTGGTGACCGAGCAGGGCGCCCATTACATCGTGCATGTGATGCGCGGGCAGAACCACGGCTTGTTTCTGGACATGGCCATTGGGCGCGAGTGGCTAAAAAACCATGCCAAACACGAAAATGTGCTTAACCTGTTTGCCTACACCTGCGCGTTTTCGGTGGTGGCCCTGCAAGGTGGTGCCGCGCAGGTGGTGAACATCGACATGAGCCAGGGCGCTCTGGCCATC
>JBIKKE010000234.1:0-4426 GCA_044360575.1 Limnohabitans sp.
CTACGAAAACCCCCGCAACGTTGGCTCGTTCGACAAGGGCGACGACAGCGTTGGCACCGGCATGGTCGGCGCACCGGCTTGCGGCGACGTGATGAAGTTGCAGATCAAGGTCAACCCTACAACCGGTGTGATCGAAGACGCTCGCTTCAAGACCTACGGCTGCGGCTCGGCCATCGCTTCCAGCTCACTCGTGACCGAGTGGGTCAAGGGCAAGACGCTCGACGAAGCGGCGGCCCTGAAAAACAGCCAAATCGCCGAAGAGCTGGCGCTGCCCCCCGTCAAGATCCACTGCTCTATCTTGGCCGAAGACGCTATCAAGGCGGCTGTGGACGACTACAAAAAGAAACACCTGAACTGACATGGCCATCTCACTGTCTGCTGCCGCAGCTCGGCATGTGACCCGCTACTTGGCCAAACGCGGCTCGGGTGTCGGTGTGCGCTTGGGGGTCAAGACCACCGGCTGCTCGGGCTTGGCCTACAAGCTGGAATACGTGGACGAGATCGCCCCTGAAGACGTGGTCTTTGAAGGCCACGGCGTCAAGGTGCTGGTGGACCCGAAAAGCTTGGCCTACATCGACGGCACAGAGCTTGATTTTGTGCGCGAAGGCCTGAACGAGGGCTTCCGCTTCAACAACCCCAACGAGCGTGACCGCTGCGGTTGCGGTGAGTCCTTCCGCGTCTGAGTCTTGCGCGTGTGATCTCGCTTCAAGCCAACGATTTTGAGTTGTTTGATGTGCCGGTCCAGTTCGCGCAGGACCGCGCTCAACTCGATACCCGCTGGAAAGCCTTGCAGCGCGAAGCCCACCCCGACCGCTTTGCAGCCGAGGGCGCAGCCGCCCAGCGCGTGGCGATGCAGTGGTCGGTGCGCATCAACGAGGCCTATCAACGCCTGAAAGACCCGCTCAAACGTGCCGCCTATTTGTGCGAGTTGCTTGGAGCACCTGTGCAAGCAGAAAACAACACCGCCATGCCTGCTGCTTTTTTGATGCAGCAGATGGAATGGCGTGAAAGCCTCGACGACACCGACAGCGCCCAAGGCTTGGAAGCCTTGGCAAACGCTGTGGCCGATGAGCAGCGACACGTGCAGCAAGAATTGGCCCGCCTGCTGGATGTGGCCAAAGACCCCGCGCAGGCCGTGGGGCAGGTGAGGGCGCTGATGTTCATCGCACGCTTCACCCAAGAGGTGAACGCTAAACTCGACCGATTGACCTGAATTCACTGGTTTCACCATGGCCTTATTGCAGATTTCCGAACCGGGCCAATCGCCCGACCCCCACCAGCGCCGCATTGCCGTCGGCATCGATTTGGGCACCACGCATTCGCTGGTGGCTTCGGTGCGCAGTGGCATTGCCGAGTGCTTGCCCGATGACGATGGCCGGGTGATCTTGCCTTCTGTCGTGCGATTCATGCCTGGGCAGGGTCGCCAGATTGGTTTTGATGCGGTGCAGTCTGCCGCCAGCGACCCGGTTAACACCATCGCCTCGGTCAAGCGCTTCATGGGCCGTGGCCTGAACGACATCGCCGACCGCAGCAAATTGCCTTATGAGTTTTCTGCCAGCGAACAAGGCATGCTGTCCATCCAGACGGTGCAAGGCCCTAAATCTCCGGTTGAGGTGAGCGCCGAAATCTTGGCCACCTTGCGTTACCGCGCCGAAGACACCTTCAACGACGACTTGTATGGCGCGGTCATCACCGTGCCCGCTTACTTTGACGACGCCCAGCGCCAAGCCACCAAGGATGCGGCCCAGTTGGCCGGCCTGAATGTGTTGCGCCTGATCAACGAACCCACCGCAGCGGCCATCGCCTATGGACTGGATAACGCCAGCGAAGGCGTTTATGCCGTGTTCGATTTGGGTGGCGGCACGTTTGACATCTCCATCTTGCGCCTGACGCAAGGCGTGTTCGAAGTCTTGTCAACCGGTGGTGACTCTGCCTTGGGCGGCGACGATTACGACCAGGCCTTGGCCGGTGCCGCCATGGCGCGCCGGCCCGCCTTGCAGGCCACCACGGCCGAAGACAAAACCATTCTCAAGGCCGCTGCCCGCGCTGCCAAAGAAGCACTCACCACCGCCGATGCGGTCACGCTGAATGCAGAGTTGACGACCGGCTGCTTGTCAGCGTCCATCAGCCGCGCAGATTTCGAACAAGCCACCCAAGCCCTGACGGCCCGATGCATCACCGCCGTGCGCAAAGCCTTGCGCGATGCGCAGCTGGCCAAGGTCGATGTGCAAGGCGTGGTCATGGTGGGTGGCTCCACCCGCATGCCGCAAATCCAGCAGGCCGTGGCCGACTTTTTTGGCCAGGCACCGCTGAACAACCTCAACCCCGACGAGGTCGTGGCCCTGGGCGCGGCCATTCAGGCCAACCAACTGGCTGGTAACAATGCGGCTGGCGAGTTGCTGCTGCTCGATGTGATCCCGCTGTCGCTGGGCATCGAGACCATGGGCGGTCTGGTCGAGCGCATCATCCCGCGCAACCAAACCATCCCCACAGCCATGGCGCAGGACTTCACCACCTACCAAGACGGCCAAACCGCGCTGGCGCTGCATGTGGTGCAGGGCGAACGCGATCTGGTGCAAGACTGCCGCAGCTTGGCTCGCTTTGAGTTGCGCGGCATCCCGCCCATGGCCGCAGGCGCAGCCCGCATCCGCGTCACGTTCACGGTGGATGCCGATGGCTTGCTGAATGTGGGTGCCAAGGAACAAATCAGTGGTGTCGAAGCCCGCATCGACGTCAAACCCTCGTATGGTCTGAGCGACGACCAGATCGCCACCATGCTGCAAGAAAGTTTCACCACCGCCCAGGCCGACATGAAAGCCCGCGCGCTGGTGGAGGCGCGTGTCGATGCCGACCGCACGCTGCTGGCCACGCGCAGCGCCCTTGCTGCGGACGGCCAATTGCTGCAAGCTGACGAGCGCAGCGCCATCGATGCGTTGATGGCCACCCTGCAAGCTGCGGTGCAAACCGAGCAAGACGCGCAAGCCTTGGAAGATTGCACCCAAGCGCTGGCCAAAGGCACCGAAGCCTTTGCGGCTGAGCGCATGAACCACAGCATCCAAAAAGCGCTGGCCGGACAAAATATCCAGGCCTTGTAAAAGCCCACTTTGCTTCTAATTCGTAAGACAACTATGCCCGTCATCAAAATCTTGCCCCACCCAGAATACTGCCCACAAGGTGCAGAAATCACTGCGCCTGCAGGCACCAGCCTGTGTGAAGCACTGCTCGACAACCACATCAACATCGAACACGCCTGTGACATGAGCGCAGCTTGCACCACCTGCCATGTGGTGGTGCGCGAAGGTTTCAAGAGCCTGGGCGAGATGGAAGAAACCGAGGAAGACCTGCTCGACCGCGCTTGGGGCTTGGAGCCCAACTCGCGTCTGAGCTGTCAAGCCTTCGTGGCCAAAAGTGATTTGGTGATCGAGATTCCGCGCTACACCGTCAACCACGCCAAAGAACTGCACTGAGCCTGGGAGCGACAAAGCCATGCGTCAAATCGTTCTGGACACCGAAACCACAGGCCTGTCGGCAGAGGGTGGCGACCGCATCATCGAGCTGGGCTGTGTGGAGTTGTTTGCCCGCAAACTCACCGGCAACAACCTGCATTTTTATTTCAACCCTGAGCGCGACAGCCACGAAGACGCGCTCAAGGTGCATGGCATCAGCAACGAGTTTTTGCGTGACAAGCCCAAGTTCGCGCAATTGACCGATGAGATTCTGGATTACCTGGCCGATGCGGAACTGATCATCCACAACGCGGCTTTTGACGTGGGTTTCCTGAACAAGGAACTGGAGCGCGTGGGCAAGAAGCCGCTCAAGGCCTATGTCAGCAACGTCATCGACACCTTGGCCATGGCCAAGGAAATGTTCCCGGGCAAGCGCAACAGCCTTGATTCGCTGTGTGACCGCTTGGAAGTTGACAACTCTGGTCGCACCTTGCACGGCGCTTTGCTCGATGCCGAGTTGCTGGCCGACGTTTACATCAACATGACGCGTGGCCAAGAAGCCTTGTTGATTGATGCAGGCGACGCCCCCAGCGATGCCAAGACTGTTGTGGTCCCTCTGGATCTGAGTCAGTTTGCCTTGCCCGTGTTATCTGCCAACGCACAAGAGATGGCAGCACATGATGAGGTGCTGCTCCAACTTGACATGTCAAGTGGTGGCAAAACCGTTTGGCGACAGTTACAACCGGTTTGAGCCAGAAGCCTGCACGCGGACATGCTTTCGCGATGCATTTTTCGCACCTTTTGGGGCAAATCAGGCGTGTTTTCATGTCATAATCGCGGTCTTCGCTAAACAGCGCAGGGCGATTAGCTCAGGGGTAGAGCACTGCATTCACACTGCAGGGGTCGCAAGTTCGAAACTTGCATCGCCCACCAAAAAATTCCCAATGAAATCAAGCACTTAGAGGAAACTCTAAGTGCTT
>JBIKKE010000235.1:0-4405 GCA_044360575.1 Limnohabitans sp.
TCCAATAGTTCCGTACCTTCTTGTATTCGGGCTGATCGGTCAGGACGGCCACCACATCCAGCACCGAGAACCACCATTTTTCAGCCTCGGCATCCCATTCGCTGCGAATGTGCTGCGATTCGAACAGCTTGATTTTGCTGTCGGCGTCGAACTTGTCGGGGATGCTCGTCATGCTGAAACCTTGTCGTTGTTTGGGGTGAGTCTGGGGCGTTTCGGAGGATGCTCACGGCCACAGCCGTGCAAAATCAAACGAAAGCTGCCGGTGGTGCCGGATGGTCAGCAGGTAAACCTTGGCCTCGGTCTTGGGGCTTGCATCCTCCACCAGATACAGCATCAGGTAGTCGCCGTGCAGGTATTCTCGCAGCGCATCCGGCGCTCCCGCAGGCATGGCCGCCAGCAGCGCCAGCGCCTCGGATGACTGCGGCGCGTTGGCCAGGTAGCGCCGCCCCATGCGCGGAAAGCGCCGCAGGTTGGGGATGACGGTGGCGCGAAGCTCGGCCAGCAAGTCATCGAATGCAAAGCCAGCATCCGCTTCCACCAAGAACGCCTCAATGGCGTCCAAGCGCTCCAAGAAACTGGCGGTCAGCTCGACCCGGTACAGCTGGTCAGCCACGTTGTTTGGCGGGAAGTTTGTTTGTGGTCTTGCGCCGTTGTTGCAGCTGGGCGAGCGCGGCGTCTGCTTCAACTGTGCGGCCTGCGGTGATGTCGGCCAGGCCGCGCTTGGCGTCGTCAATCAACAGCAGGTGGATGCGTTCGCGCTCCAGCCGGTGGTAGTAGTCCAGCCGGTCGGCGTCGATCAGCGCCACATAGCTCTCGCCGTTTTTGGTGATGATCTTCTCTGCCCCGGCCTTGGCCTGGTCGGCCAGTTCAGACAGATGGGAGCGTGCTTGCGTGAACGGCACGACGTCGCTGGCAGAAAAACCCATGACTGGCTCCTTGGACATTGCAGAATTCTGCACATTCTAAGTCGACTTGGCCTTTTGATTACTTACGGACTATATGCGCAGTGAGTCCACGCCCGAGGAGCTGGCGTTTTTGAGTGAACCGGGGTCGGGGTTGTGAGCAACAAAGCGGTGCTTGTTTATTAGCAAATATGCTAATATTCATCTCCTATGAACTGGTCCATCACCTACTTCAATGACAAAGTCCGGCGCGAGGTAATGTCTATGCCCGCTGGCATCGTTGCAGACTATGTGAGGCTCACAGATGCCATGGCCATTCACGGTGCGGACCTTCGAATGCCCCACTCCAAAGCGATGGGCAACGGACTGTTTGAGTTACGCCCCAAAGGGCCAGAAGGTATTGGACGGGTGTTTTATTGCACGCAGGTGGGCAGATCCATCGTGGTGCTGCACTCGTTTGTAAAAAAGACACAAGAGACCCCGGATGCCAAGCTTCGGCTAGCCCGTAAACGACTGAAGGATGTGCACCATGGCTGAATCTGGCTACAAACCTGTTCCGCACGACGCGGCTTTTCGCAAAGCACTGCTGGCCAAGCCCGGCGTGCAAAAGGCGTATGACGATCTGGAAGAGGAATACACCGCGCTGCACGCCATGTTGAAGGCACGTCAAGCCGCTGGTCTGACCCAAGCAGATGTGGCCTCTCGCATGGGCACAACGGTATCCGCTGTGTCCAGGCTAGAGGCCTCTTTGCGCAGCGAAAAGCATTCGCCCTCGTTTGCCACACTGCGAAAATACGCGCAGGCTTGCGGCAAAAAATTGGTCATTCAGATGGTATGAATTGCACATTGATTCCGGCCTTGGGCGGCCAGTCACCCCGCACCGCGCTTTAGCAAGTCACACCCTCCATGACCACCCAACACATCACCTCCATTCCCGCACTGCGCCAGCTCTACGGCCCCGCCCGAGAGCGCTCGCTCAAAAAAGAAATCCCGGCGCTGGACGCGCATGCGCAGCAGTTCATTGGCCTATCGCCTTTTGTCGTGCTGGCCAGCAGCGATGCGGGTGGGCACATGGACGCGTCGCCACGCGGGGGCGAGCCGGGTTTCGTCAAAGTGCCCGACGCGCACACCTTGCTGCTGCCCGATGCGCCGGGCAACAACCGGCTGGACACGCTGGAGAACATCATCGCCACCGGGCAGCTGGGCTTGCTGTTCATGGTGCCGGGTTTTGACGAGACCTTGCGGGTCAATGGCACGGCGGTGCTGTCCACCGACCCGGCCGATCTGGCGCTGTGTGCCGATGCGCGGCGCACGCCTGCGTTGGTGATTCGCCTCACGGTGGCGTCGGTTTATTTGCACTGCGCCAAAGCCTTCATGCGCTCGCAGCTTTGGGACACCCAACGCCAGGCCCACAGAGCGCAAATGCCCAGCATGTCAGAAATGCTGCGCGATCAGATCAAAGCCTTCAGGGGTGAAGAGATCGCCGCTGAAACCGCCGAAGAGCAATTGGCGCGTTACCGCCAGTCGCTCTGACGGAAAACTGCAACAGCGCTGCTTGTCAGCGTGGCTGTGCCGGCGGGGGCACATCTCGCCCCAACATCCGCTGCCCCAGCCATGTCAAACCCGCCCCCACGTCCATGCGGCGGCTTTGCTGCTGCGCCACAGGGTGGCTTTGGCCTGCCTGCAGCGGCGGGCCGATGTCAAACGAAAACACATAGGCAGGCTCTTGCCCCATGCGCAAGTCGGTGATCACCAAGCGCCCGTTGGCGTCAGCCACCTTGTAAAACCCGTCGGTGAACCGCGCCAGGCGCTGCAACTGCGGGTGATCGGCGTTTTGCGCGGCCAATGCGCCACCGCGCTCGTGGGCCACAAAACGGATGGCACGACCACCATCCATCAGCGCATAAAAACCTTCATGCAAGCGATCACCATCGATCGCCACCACGCGCCACACCAAGGTGCTCAAGGGCGCGGGCGTCACCAAGAGCTGCTGGGTGGGCAAGCCTTGGGCCTGCAGCGATTGGCGGGCGTGCTGCGTCACGCCCCACTGCGCCAGCGCGCTCCACGCCAAATACGCGGAGCTGAAAGCCAAGGCCCAGCCATTGATGCGCAAAGCCCTGCCCACGTTTTGAACACGGCACGCGGCCACCACCCCAACCAGCAAGGGCAATGAATACGCCGGGTCGATGATGAACATGCTGCCCAAGCCATAGGCCTCGTCGGTGAAAGGCTGGAACACCTGGGTGCCGTAAATCGTCATCAAATCCAACAAAGGGTGGGTGACCAGCGCTAGCCACAGCGCCCACCACCAGCGGCCATACAAACGGCCATACAAACGGCTATACAAATGGGCTTGGTTGTGGATGCGGCTGACCACCCAAGCCATGGGAAACGCAAAGAGCGTGAGCAGCAGCAAGGCATGGGTCTCGGCGCGGTGCCGGATCATGTTCAGGATCGGGTCGCCGTGGTCCAACAGCACATCCAGGTCAGGCAGCAAACCCGCCACACCGCCCCACAAGGCCGACTTCCAAAGCGCCGTGCGCCGGCCCATGACGGCCACGCCAATCGAGGCGCCCAAAAGAATTTGTGTGACGGAATCCATGGCGCAAAGGGTATTAAAGGGAAATAGCGGCTTGAAGAAAGTCAAGAGGTTAATGGCTTTTGCAAACCCTGATCACCAGGGGGCCGTTGCGGATGCAGCCCCAGCCGCACCCAGGTTGCTACGCTGGCGCGATAATCCAGCAACTTTTTTAGCCAACTGCAACTCCAACGCCATGTCCCAAATTGCCGCCGACACCGCCACCGTTTCCAGCCCCATGCTCTGGACCGATTCGCTCAACACGGGCGACGCCCGCATGGACGACACGCACCATGAGTTCATGGCCATGGTGAATCAAATTTTGGCCACGCCCGAAGAAGAGCAATTGCCCGTCTACCAAGCATTTTTGAAACACACGGTGGAGCACTTTGCCCAAGAAGAGCGCTGGATGTTGGCCACTGGGTTTTCGGCCGACAACTGCCATGCCGAACACCACGCCACCATTTTGGAAACCATGCGCGTGGTCGAGGCCCATTACCTGGACACCGACAAACAAATCATCACCCGCATGGCCGAAGCCTTGATCGAATGGTTTCCGGGCCACGCTGCCAGCATGGACGCAGGCCTGGCTGCGCACCTCAAGTCGGTGGGTTTTGACAGCGTGACAGAGACCTTGGCAGACCCCTCGGCCATCAAAAATGTGACCATGTCAGGCTGCGGCAGCGTCAGCTGCAGCTAAAGCCCCGCTCTGAAAAGCATAAAACCCCGTGACAGGTTTGATCCTGTCACGGGGTTTTGGGTGGAGATCACTCAACCGTGATCTTTTCGTCTTTCACAATTTTGGCCATCGCGGGAATTTCTGAGCGCATCCATTGGCCAAATTGCTCAGGAGTCATGCCAGAGGGCTCAGCGCCCAAGGCTATCAAACGTTCTTTGATCTCGGGCAAAGCAGCAATGCGTTGAA
>JBIKKE010000033.1:0-15178 GCA_044360575.1 Limnohabitans sp.
ACCGGGTGAGCCTCGGCGGCGTTGGAGCCAATGTACATCGCGACCTTGCTGTTTTGCATGTCGTTGTACGAGTTGGTCATCGCCCCGTAGCCCCAAGTGTTGGCCACACCCGCTACCGTGGTCGAATGGCAAATACGTGCTTGGTGGTCACAGTTGTTGCTGCCCCAGAAGCTGACGAATTTACGCAGCAAATAGGCTTGCTCGTTGTTGCTCTTGGACGAACCCACCACATAAATGCTGTCTGGGCCACTGGCTTTGCGCAGCTCCAGCATCTTGGCGCTGATCTCGGTCAGGGCCGTGTCCCAGCTGATGCGCTCGTATTTGCCCTTGACCAATTTCATGGGGTAGCGCAGGCGGTACTCACCATGGCCGTGCTCGCGCAAGGCGGCGCCTTTGGCGCAATGGGCACCCAGGTTGATGGGGGAATCAAACACAGGCTCTTGGCGGACCCAAACCCCGTTTTCGACCACCGCATCGACAGCGCAGCCTACGGAGCAGTGGGTGCAAATGGTGCGTTTGACTTCAACTTTGCCTGCACCCACGATGGATGTGCCTTTGCCAGCATGGGCTTTTTGCACCAGCGTGAGCTGCGAAGCAGCCAAACCGACACCCACACCCAAGCCTGAACGGCGCAAGAAACTGCGTCGGTCCAAGGTGGGCAAAGCCTGCGACAAACCACGGCGCAGGCTGTGGATAAACGGAGAAGGAACAGCACCCGAGGTGCCAGATTGTTTTTTGGTCAGCAACATGGAGGGCTCCAGTTGGGAGTGAACAGAAATGAACGCGAAAAAAGAATCAGACCCGTGTGGTCTTGTAGTACTGCTGAACGTGCTCACTCAGCGTGTAGCCACCACCGCGGGTTGGCTTTGGGGTGGCAGGTGCAGCAGGCGCCACTTGGCTGACCACACCGGGCAAAACGGCTGTGGCAGCGGCGACAGCACCGACCGTCGCAGCACCGGAAAACAGACTGCGGCGCGACAAAGCGGAAGTTTTGGAAGACATCAAGCACTCCTGAAAAAGGACATGGTCGTCGCATGAAGCGACATCGAACCTAGGCAAAAAATTGCATAAGCCATGCTAATGCCAATTGGACAAGATTTCCATGTGGAAACCCTTACTCTGTGTTGATGAGCGTCAAGTGGGTGACAAGCAGTGGGTGTGACGTTCAGATGAATGACGCACTTTGAACCCACTTTTCTCAGGTGATGGCCCAGTTGGGGGCATCTACAGGGTGCAAACAGTCCGCAAAATTTTTTAATCGTCTTTGTTGGACGAGAAAAAATCAAAAATAGCCAAGCCCAAGCCACCCATCAATATCAGGGTGATGTCCAATTGCGGCAACTTAAAAATATAGGGCAGCAAAAAGGCCGCCATCAAAATCAGGCCGATGAGGCCGGTCGCGCGTTGCAGGGTTTTCATGCCATGTTCCTTTGGATAAATTCAGAGACCAGCCAGCGCGAAGAGCGCAGCAAGCGGGCATCGTTTTGGTAAGCACCGACCGCCTGAACCCCCAAGGGCAAACCATTGGACAAGGTCAGCAGCGGCAAATTCACACTGGGCAAGCCCGCAAAGCTCCACACCGTTTGCATGATCGGATTGCCTGTCGAAGCCAGGCCTTTCGGCGCTGCGCCCAAAGCGGCTGGGCACAAAATGGCATCGTAAGTCGCAAAAAACTCATCAAACGCGTTCATGACGTGGAACATGCGGTCCTTGGCGATCAGGTAATCGGTGCCTGACATCGTCATCGATTTCTCGACGCGCGCACGCAAAGGCTCGCTCAGTTGTTCGCGATGATGCAGCCACTCTTTTTGCAAGCACACACCCAATTCGATTTCGTTGATGGTGACCAACCAGGAGGCCACTTTTTTCACGATGTCGGGCAGTTGAACCACTTCAACGTGTTCGCCCATGTGGGCCACAAAAGCCTCGTAGGCCTCGCGCGCTTCGGGTTCGACATCATCCCACCAAGGGGTTTTGACAAAACAAAACTTAGGATGCAGAGGCGGCTCGGACACTGCCACATTGTAGAGCCTGCGGGGGCTTTGACGCGCACTGGCACTGTCGTGACCATCGTCACCCGACATGATTTCGGTGAGCTTGGCAATGTCTTCCAGGTTGCGCGCAAAGACGCCAATTTCATCCAGCGAGGGCGACTGATCAAGTACGCCGGTACGCGGCAAAAGACCACGAGAGGGCTTGAACGCGTACACACCACAAAACGACGCAGGGCGGATGACCGATCCGTTGGTTTGGGTGCCCAGCGCCACCGGCACCATGCCCGCTGCGACAGCCGCAGCCGAGCCACTGGACGAGCCACCCGGCGTATGGGCCAAATTGTGCGGGTTGCAGGTGGGGCCTGGCTGCGTGGTGGCAAATTCGGTGGTCACGGTCTTGCCGAAAATCACCGCACCTGCTGCGCGCAAGCGCGACACCACGGTGGCGTCGCCCACCGAATAGCGCCCCGCATGGATGGGGCTGCCGTACTCGGTCGGAAAATCCATCGTATCGATGATGTCCTTGACCCCCACTGGCACACCAAACAGGGCACCCGGCAAATGGCCTGCAGCGCGGTCGCGCTGCAAGTTGTCGGCCTGCAGGTCCACCACACGGTCATCGCGGTGCGCAAAGGCGTGGATGGCTTGGTCTGCACCATCCACAAAACGTCCGAGCTTGGTGATGAACTCCTGCACCGTTTCCTGTCCGCTGAGCAGGTGCTCGCGCACCTCCAAAGCAGTCAGATCGGACACATTTTTTATCAACTCGGCCATCAGTTCGTCTTGAAGAAGTCGGGGTTGACCACAGACTCGTCGTTGGGGTCGCGCTCCATCTCCACCGACTGGTCGAAAAACACCTCTGGCAAATAGGTCACCATGGCTGGAAACACGTAGGTCATGGCCAGTGTGAACAAAATGATGTAAACAAAAGGCATGCAGCCACTGAAGATGGTGTTCAGTTGCAGACTCTTAGGTGCAACCCCTTTCAGATAGTAGGCCGACATCGCCATGGGCGGGGTCAAGAAAGCAGTCTGCAGGTTCACGGCGATCAAGATGCCGAACAAGATCGGGTCGATGCCATACAAGGGCAGCAAAGGCAGGAAGATGGGTACGAAGATGATGATGATCTCGCTCCACTCCAAAGGCCAGCCCAAGATGAAAATCAAGAACTGTGACAAGAGCAAGAACTGCAGAGGCGACAGGTTCAAGGCCAGCATGAAGTCCTTGACCAAATTCTCACCGCCCAAGTAACCAAACACTGAGGCGAAGGTGGCCGAACCGACAAACAGGAAACACACCATGGCCGAGGTTCGGGCCGTGAGGTAAACCGACTCGCGCAGCCGCTGCCAAGTGAAGGCGCGGTAAACGATGGCCAAGATGATGCCGCCCAAAACGCCCATGGCAGCCGCTTCGCTGGGTGTCGCCAAACCAAACAAAATCGAGCCCAACACCGACATGATCAAGACGGCCAAAGGCACAAAGGCCTTCAACACCATGACAACGCTTTCCCAGACGGAGTAATCGTAAACATCTTTGGGCTTGGGACACAAAGAGGGATTGAGCGTGGCCCGCACGATGATGTATAGCAGGTACAAAAACGCCAATGTGAAGCCAGGGATGATGGCCGCAGCGTACATCTTGACCACCGAAACGCTGGCTGTGGCCGCATAAACAATGAGCAAGATGGAGGGCGGAATCAAGATACCCAAAGTGCCGCCTGCCGTGATGACACCACTGGCCAGTTTTTCGTCATAACCGGCTTTGAGCATTGCCGGCAAGGCGATCAGGCCCATCAGGGCTACGACCGCACCCACAATGCCGGTGGCGGTTGCAAAAAGCGTACAAGTGACCAATGCAGCCACGGCCATCGAGCCAGGAACGCCTCGCAAGCCGACTTGCAAACTCAAAAACAACTTGTCCAAGATGTTGGCGCGCTCAATGATGTAACCCATGAACAAAAACAAGGGGATCGATATGAGCACATCGTTGTTCATCACACTGAAAGTGTTTTGAGTGAACAGGTACAAAATTCGGTTGTCCCAAATCAACTGGTCGGGCGTGAAATAGGCGTAAAAACCAAAGCCCATGCCCATGGCCATCATCGTGAAGGCGATCGGGAAACCGAAAAAGATAAAGACAATGAAGAGCCCCAACATTAAAAGGGCGACAAACGGATCACTCATGATGGTGCTTTCTCGGCGTGTTGTTTGATCAACACTTGTTCAAGTTCTTCGACATCGCTGCCGCGCGACAACCACTCGCCCGTGCGGATGCACACCAGGCAACGCATGACCTCTGCGGCACCCGCAATCAACAAGGTCACACCGGCTACAAAAATGATCGACTTCAGGGGCCAAACGGGCACACCTGCTGGGCTGTTCACGCTGGACTCCAAAATGCGCGCGCTTTCGTAGGCGTATTGGCCACCGGTGAAGACCATGGCAAAAATGCCAGGAAAGAAAAACAGGAAATACAAAGCCAAATCCACTTTGGCTTGCGTGCGGTTGGACCAGTTGCGATAAAAGAAATCGCCGCGCACATGCGAGTTGCGCGAGAGGGCATAAGCACCTGACATCATGAACATGGCACCGTAGAGCATGTAGCTCATGTCAAACGCCCACACCGTGGGGCTGTTGAGCACATAACGCATGAACACCTCAAAACAGGTGGATGCGGTCAGGATCAATACACACCAAGAAAAGGCGTGACCAATCGACTTGTTGAGGATGTCAATCCTTCGAATCCATACTTCCATGCGACTTACCTCTTAACAGACAAAAACAAAGGCTGTCGGAATTGATTCCGACAGCCTTCAGGGGAACTCTACGATCAGACTGGCAGCTTGGTTTTCTGAACGTGCTCGTAAGCCATGCGGTAGTTAGCTTCGTTGGTGAAGTGATAGAAGCCCACGCGACGTGACCAGGCCTTGAACGAATCGTTCACTTCCTTGAACATATCGACTTCTTTTTCCAACTTGGCCGTGACCACGTCCCAAGCAGCCAGTTGGCCCTTGTAGACATCGGCGCTGGTGCGAGAAACCTGCACCTTGTGCTTGACGATCAACTCTTGCAGATCCTTAGAGTAATTCTCGTGGGCCAAGGCCGTGGATGCTGTTGAGGCAGCTTCGGCAGCGTACTTCAGCACAGCCTTCAAGTCAGCGGGCAAGGCGTTGTACTTGTCCTTGTTGAAGATGATTTCAAAGAATTCCTGCGCTTGGTGGAAGGAACCCATGGAGTAGAACTTGGCCACGTCTTGCGCACCAAAACGCATGTCGGCGGTGGGGTTGTTGAACTCAAAGGCATCGATCACACCGCGCTGCATGGCGGGAACGATCTCACCACCAGGCAACTGCGCCACAGCCATGCCCATTTCCTGCAACATGTCGGCTGCCAAGCCGATGGTGCGGTACTTGAAGCCCTTCAGGTCTGTCGCCTTCTTGGGTGGGGACTTTTTGAACCAACCCAGAGGCTGGGAAGGCATTGGGAACGAGAAGAAGCCGACGACGTTCAGGTTCATCTTGGCAACCAGTTTGTCCCACAGTTGCTGACCACCACCTGCTTGAATCCAGCTCAAGCCGATTTCGGGTGTAGCGCCACTGACTGGGCCGGTGCCGAACAAAGAAGCCGATTTGTTTTTGCCGTACCAGTAGCCCGACACGTGGTGGCCACCGTCCAAAACACCTTTGCTCACGGCGTCGATGATTTCGAAAGGCTTGACCACAGCACCTGCGGGCAAATAATCGATTCTCAGGCGGCCGCCAGACATTTCATTGACGCGGGTAACGTACTGCTGCGCCATCTCACTGAAAATTTCATTGGTGCCCCAAGAACCTTGCATCTTGAACACGATGGGAGCCTGGGCCACAGCGATCATGGGCGCGCCCATCAAAGGGGCGGCAACGGCAGCAGTGGCAGCTTTGCCGAAGAAACGGCGACGGCTGGCATCAGGGGCCTGACTGGCCGAGGATTGAACTTCTTGTTGAACTTGGGTCATGGTGTCTCCTGTTGAACTTTCAAGCGCGAAAAATTACCGCTTGGTTTTCAATTATGCATCGCACCCAACACCCACCCCTTAGTGAAAACCCTTAATCGCCTTGTCGGTAAATTCAATTCAAAGCGTCAAAAATTTCAATCAGGCCACCAGATCGAAGCCTTGCAGCTCCACGCTCAGAAAGGCTTCGGTGAAGGCTGCCAGTCGGGCATAGAAGGTGGCAGAGGGATGCGCCAGCAGCACTTGGCACATTTGCGGCACCCAAGGCTGCACATGTTGGCTGAAAAAACCCAACTGCTGTGTCAGGTTGGCCACCGCCACATCGTCACCGGCAATCAGGTAGCGCATGACTTCAAACACATAGGCCACATGGTCTTCGGTGTCAGACATGCTTTCGCCTTTGCCCAGGCCCAAGGTCGCCAAATCGTCACGCAGTTTCACCAGCGGTTTTTCATTCAAAAAACCACTCAGGTAATGCGAGCCATACAGATAAACCTCGGGCTTGCCCACGCCGCCAAACAGGCGGTTGTACTCAGCCACCACCTGGTCGTGGCTGAGACTGCGCGCACAGGCCACCAATTCGCGCCAAGTCTCCTCCAGAAAAGCACCCGCATCAGGGGCCTCAGTGACGGCCACTTGCAGCTGGCCCAGCAGCTCAGCCGCAGGCGCCGCATAAAAAAGCTGGGACAGCAGGCCGTAAATCTCTGCGCGTGCGGTCTCTTCGTCCAGCGCATGGCTGTTGTTGGACAGGTTCAGGTCTTGGCTCATGGCAACAACTTATTGGTTTTTGGGGGGCAATTGGCCATCGGTGATGCGCACCTGGTTCTCGTCATTGAACATGTCAATCACTCGGCAGTCACCGCACATTTTCAGGCGCTCCAGAGCAGCGCCTTGGAACATGCTGTGGCCTGTGAGGCGGCCCAGCATGGTCTCAATCGCCTTGAGTGTGCCAAAGGGTTTGGCGCAGCGGATGCAGGCGTAAGGCGGGCTGCTGTGCACCACCCGCGGTTGGGCGCGCTCAGGCACCAGAGACAAGCGCGGCTGCAGGCTGATGGCGTTTTCTGGGCAAGTTTTGGCACACAAGCCGCATTGCACGCAGTTTTTCTCGACAAACTTCAGCTCAGGCTGAAGCGGGTTGTCTTGCAAAGCAGACGAGGGGCAAGCCCCCACACAACTCATGCACAGCGTGCACTTGCTGCCGTCCACGGTGATGCTGCCCAAGGGCGATCCGGCAGCGGGCAAATCGAGCGCCTTGGGGCGACTGGCCTCGTCCATGGCCATGACCGGGGACTGCGCCATCAGGTGGTCAATCACCAGCTCCAAATTGCTGCGTTTTTCGGCCTGCACGGCGTGGCGGGCCGCCACAGCTGGCCCTGTGGGCAAAGTCGAGGCCTTGAGGGTGCGGGCAGCCAAGCGCTGCAAATCAGCGTCCAAAGCCGTGGCCGTTTTCGCCTCGATCAATTGGAAGTGAACCCCGGTGTAGCCCAAGCCGTTCAGCAGGCTTTGGGCCACGGCCATTTGTTCCATCAGGGCTGCGCGGTATTGCGTCGCTTCTTCGGCGGTGATCAGCACCATGACCTGGCGTGCCCCATAAGCCACTGCGGACAACCACAGCTCCATGCCCACGCTGGCGGTGTGCCAAAGGGCCACTGGCATGACGCGGGCCGGCACGCCTTGCATGACACCCAGCTGTGCACCACGGCCCAACTCATCGATCAGGCTCTGGCCTTTTTCTTGGCTGTGCAAAAGCAAAGCAGCATCACGCCCGCCCGCTGCTTGATAGGCCGTGAGCAAACTGCGGATTTTGGCGCCCTGCTCTGCCGGACGCGGGTAAGCGTAGGTGAGCGCGCCTGTGGGGCAAGCCGTGGTGCAAGCGCCACAGCCCACGCACAGGTTGGGATTGACCACGATTTGCTGGCGACTTTTGTCAGAACGCACGGCTTCGGCCGAGCAGATGTCGATGCAAGCACTGCAGCCCACTTGCTCGTTGCGGCTGTGAGCGCAGAGCTTTTGCTTGTAGGCAAAAAAGCGGGGCTTTTCAAACTCACCCACCAGTTCACGCACCTTGAGCAGGGTTTGCAGATCTTGCCCGTCCCAGCGGAAGTAACCCTGGGGCAATGCGTGCGAAGTGAAAGTAGGAGCGGACTTGTCGCCGCGCAAGTCCAGCACCACATCAAAGCGCTCGGTTTGCGGACGGGCATCGCGCGAAAAGTCAATGGCACCGGCGGCTTCGCACACCTTGACGCAGTCACGGTGCGAGGTGCAGCGTGACAAGTCCACTTGGTAATCGAGGCCAATGGCCTGCTCGGGGCAGGCTGTCACGCAGGCGTTGCAGCGGGTGCACAGGTCCAAGTCAATCGGGTTGCTGGCGTCCCACGACACTTCAAAAGCACCCAACCAACCTTTGAGGCTTTGCAAACGCCCCGCCACCACAGGGAAGCGCCGCTCTTGGCTACCGCCTGCGCTGCCTGGGCCTTGGGCAAAAATCGTGACCTGCATGGCATCGGCCAGAAAACTCGCGGCACGTTCGGCGGCATCGATCGCGCCGATGATGAGCACACGGCCCTCAGTTTTGTAGGTGACCGTGGCCACCGGCTCGGGTTCAGGCAAACGGGCTGCTGCCAGCAGTGCAGCCATTTTGGGCGTAGCGTGCTCGGCCTCCCGGCCCCAGCCACCGGTTTCTCGGATGTTGACAAAACGGATAGGAGAAACAGCGCCTTCGGTTTGTTCGGCCAATTCAGAAAAAAGGCGTTTTTCTTGGGTGCAAGCCACCACCACGGTCTCGCCGGTTTTCACGGCTTTCTGGAATTGCCCCGCTTCGCGGCGGCACAAGGTGGTGTGCAGCGTTAAGTCTTCACCCAGTGCTTTGCCCAGGGCTTGGGCTTGCAGGGGCATGGTTTGGTTGCAGTTGCAAATCAGGGTGGTCATGTTCTGGGGCCAATTGTGTTGTTTGCACTGCGGCGTGCTGCAGGTCAGGCATGTCTAAAGATTGCGGCGACTGTGCCACATTGGCCGAGCCTTCTGGCAAGGGGGGACTTTCATCAGGGTAATCACTGATTGGGGCCGGATCTCCCAAGCCGGCAGCAGCTTTTGCAGGGTCTGATGTGGCGTCGCTGCTGGACGGAAAGAGATTCAAAAACTGTGCGCCGACCATCTTTTGTAACATGCCTGGGGGCAAGGGATCGGGGGTGTTGTAGTCACCGATGTAAATGTCCAGTCCGTCCATCACATTGAAATGGGGGTCGGTGAAAAGTTTTTTTACCGCCGTGTTGCGCACATCGGCCGCCACACCTTGTTGCATGAATGGTTGGAAATCGGACGAGGGCGTCAAAGCCCGCGCGTCGTCGAGAGTGGGCAAGGGCGGGCGCTCCGCCGCTTGATCGGGCGCCGCCGTGGTGCTCGTTGCGCCTGCAGCAAGAGGAGCAGAAGGTGGGGCAGGCAAAGGGTCGGCCTTGGCGCCAACCGCCGCAGCTGGGCTGTTGTCCGTCTTGAGTGACACAGGTTCGGTCGTCTCAAGGCCTTGCTTGCGGCGCGACCAACGGCTGAAAAAATGATCGCTCATGGCTTCATCCCCGACCCTTTTCGCTTGCTGTCCGTGCTGACCGATGCCGGCTGACCGAACCGGTCGGTCAGGCGCATGAAACTTTGGGGGCGCTGTCGTTTTTTTTCTTCAGGCACAAAGTGTTGGGTCGAAAAGTCTAACAACCATCCCACTGATTCAGCGGGCAATGGCACCGTTTCTACCGTCTCTTGCGCATCCAACCATCGGCCTGCATCGTGGTAACTCAGGCTAAGGGCTTGCGGCACAGCCACAGGCTCGCCCCCGTCCTCTGGGTCAACCATGCGCCACATGACGAAATAGCAAGGCGTTGGCGAAGTCGCGTTGAGCCAATAGCCCTCGGCGTCGTCAGAGAACAATTCCAGGCGCCAGCCCGGATAAAGCCAAAGAGACTCATCCTCGGTCTGGCGCAAACGGCGTGGCTCCCGGCCAAAGTTTTCTTCATGCGGGACCACATCGGCCAGCAGCCAACGGTGCGATTGCCAGCGTGCCATCGCACCTTGCACGGCTTCGCGTCGCATCAGCACTGCCATTTCAGACAAAACGTGAACTGACATTTGTAACCTTCTCACCCTGTATGAGCTCAGACCATGGACGCAGTTGGTGAAATCGCTGCACCGACCAGACCGACCGAAAGGGGCTGATTATGCGTGTGTACCCGTCAGAGTTTCGATGCGCACTGCACAAAACTTGAACTCAGGGATCTTGCCAAAAGGGTCCAGGGCCGCATGGGTCAATTCGTTGGCAGCCGCTTCGACATAAGCAAAGGGGATGAAAACTGCGCCAGCTGGCGTGCCGTCGTCTTGGCGCAGTTGCATCTCCACCGCCCCACGGCGAGAGGCCACGCGGATGCGCTCTCCGGGTTTCAGGCCCATGCGGACCAAGTCGGCGCCGCACATCGATGCCGTGGCCGCAGGCTCCAACGCATCCAGTACCGTGGCCCGGCGCGTCATGCTGCCGGTGTGCCAATGTTCCAGTTGTCGACCGGTGATGAGCACCCAAGGGAAATCGGCATCGGGCAACTCTGCTGCGGAGATCAAGTCGACCGGCACCAACTTCACCCGCCCGTCTTGGGTCGGGAAGTGGTCTTCAAAAACGATGGGCTGGCCCGGATCGTCGGGGCTCACACATGGATAGGTGACCGAGCCTGCATTCAGGCGCGTCCAGTCAATACCGCCAATCGCTGGGGTCATGGCTTGGCGCATTTCTTCGTAGACAGCGGCAACGCCTTCTTGTTCTCCCGGGTAATCCCAGTTCAAACCTAAACGCTGTGCGATTTGTTGGAGGATCCACAGGTCCGGTTTGGCATCACCCGGTGGCAACACGGCTTGGCGGCCCATTTGCACCGTGCGGTCTGTGTTGCTGACGGTACCGGTTTTCTCGGGCCAAGCGCTGGCAGGCAGCACCACATCGGCCAACCAAGCGGTTTCTGTCAAGAAAATGTCTTGCACCACCAGATGCTGCAATCTGGCCAAGGCGTGGCGTGCGTGGTTCAAGTCCGGGTCGCTCATGGCCGGGTTCTCGCCCATGATGAACATGCCGCGCACCTTGTGGAGGTCACTGTCTGGGGCAAGCGCTTTTTGCATGATCTCGACCACGGTGTAACCGGGCTGGTCGTCCAGTTTCGTATCCCAGAACTTTTCAAACCAATCGTGCGCCGACTTGTCGCTCACGCGTTGGTAGTTGGGGTACATCATCGGGATCAGGCCTGCGTCGCTCGCGCCTTGCACGTTGTTTTGTCCGCGCAGCGGGTGCAGACCCGTGCCGGGGCGACCGATCTGGCCGGTGATGCTGGCCAGCGCAATCAGGCAGCGCACATTGTCGGTGCCATGCACATGCTGGCTCACGCCCATGCCCCACAAGATCATGGCGGCCTTGGCGCTGGCATAGGCCCGCGCCACTTCGCGGATGGTGTCCGCCGAAATGCCACAAACCGCGCTCATGGCTTCGGGCGTGAAGGCCTGCACATGGGCCTTGAATTCGGTCACGTTATCTGCTCGTTCATGCAGGAAGGTCTCATCGCACAGGTTCTCTGTGACGATGACGTGCAGCATGGCATTGAGCAAGGCCACATCGGTATCGGCCTTGAAGGGCAGCGTGCGCCAAGCATGACGCCCGATGTCGGTGATGCGCGGGTCAGCCAGAACAATCCGCGTGCCGCGTTGGGCGGCGTTCTTCATCCAGGTGGCGGCAACGGGGTGATTGTTGGTGGGGTTGGAGCCGATCACGATGATGAGATCGGAATGTTCAACATCGCGCACCGGATTGCTGACAGCGCCCGACCCCACGCCCTCTAAAAGCGCTGCAACACTGGACGCATGGCACAGGCGTGTGCAGTGGTCCACGTTGTTGCTGCCAAAACCTGTGCGCACCAGCTTCTGGAAAAGGTAGGCTTCTTCGTTGCTGCCTTTGGCGGAGCCGAAACCGGCGAGCGACTTGGGGCCGTGTTGATCGCGCAGCGCATTGAGGGGCTGCGTCGCCAAATCCAGCGCTTCTTCCCAGGTGGCTTCGCGGAAGACTTCGCGCCAATCGGTATGACCATCGATCAGGCCCAGTTCTTTGGCCACGCCCGCTTTGCGAATCAGCGGTTGGGTGATGCGGTCTGGGCTGTGGATGTAGTCCATGCCAAAACGGCCTTTGACGCACAAGCGCCCTTCATTGGCTGGGCCTTCGCGACCCTTCACACTGATGATTTTTTCGTCTTTGACTTGGTAAGTGACCAAGCAGCCCACGCCGCAGAACGGACAAACCGAATCAACTTCACGGTCAACTTTTTGCGGGCCCATGTGGCTCTTGGGCATAAGAGCACCTGTGGGGCAAGCCTGCACACATTCGCCACAACCCACGCAACTGCTGCCGCCCATCGGGTCGGCCAAATCAAACACCACTTGGGTGTGTGCGCCCCTGAAGGCCAGGCCAATCACATCGTTGACTTGCAGATCACGGCATGCGCGTTCGCAGCGGTTGCACTGGATGCAGGCGTCCAGGTTTACCGCCATGGCCGGGTGTGACAGATCAGTGGGTACGGCTTCGCGGCGCAATTGAGCCAATGCCGGGCGCACCTGCACACCATGGTGCTCGGCCCATTGGCTCAGCTCGCCATGCGGGGCTTCGGCGCGGTCATCGAGCCATTTGTGCCCTTGCTCGGGCAAATCGGCCAGGAGCATCTCCAGCACCATCTTCTGGCTTTTGACCGCGCGGTCGCTGTTCGTCTGCACCTGCATGCCGGACGTGGCGCTGCGGCAGCAGCTGGGGGCCAGCGTGCGTTCGCCTGCCACCTCGACCACGCAAGCGCGGCAATTGCCGTCAGGCGTCAAGCCTTCTTTATGGCACAGGTGCGGGATGGCGATGCCAAGCTCTTTGGCGATGTTGAAAATGCTTTTGCCTGCCGGCGCCTCGACGCTTTGACCGTTGAGCGTGAATTGAACCGTGTTCATGCTGGACGCTCCACTTCGTGCGGAAAGAAACCGAGCACACACCGTATCGGATTGGGCGCTGCTTGCCCTAGGCCACAAATTGACGCATCGCCCATGACCTGTGCGAGGTCTTGCAGCGTGTCGGCGTCCCAAACCTGGGCGGCCATGAGTTGAGCGGCCTTGTCGGTGCCCACGCGACAGGGTGTGCACTGGCCGCAGCTTTCGTGCGCAAAAAAGCGCATCACGTTGAGCGCCGCTTCGCGCGCGCTGTCGTGTTGGCCGAGCACCATCACCGCGGCCGATCCGATGAAGCAACCGTGCGCTTGCAGCGTATCAAAGTCCAATGGCACATCGGCCAGGCGCGCGGGCAAAATACCGCCGCTGGCACCGCCTGGCAAATAGGCGTAGAGGGTGTGCCCATCGACCATGCCGCCACAATATTCGTCGACCAGTTCGCGCAAGGTGATGCCTGCGGGCGCAAGCTTGACGCCAGGTTGCTTGACGCGCCCACTCACACTGAAGCGGCGCAGACCCTGGCGGCCATGACGGCCTTGGGATGAAAAGCTGTCTGCGCCTTGCTCGATCAACTCGCGGACCCAAAACAGGGTTTCAAAATTGTGCTCCAGCGTCGGACGGCCAAACAAGCCAACTTCGGCGATGTAAGGCGGGCGCATGCGCGGTTCGCCCCTTTTGCCCTCGATGCTTTCGATCATGGCGGACTCTTCACCGCAAATGTAAGCACCCGCACCCCTGCGCAGTTCAATGCGCGGCAAGGCGAAAGGCGGGTTGGCTTGCAATGCGGCCAGTTCTTCGGTCAGCAACACACGGGCTTCGTGGTACTCGTCTCGCAAATAAATATAGACCGCCTCGCAACCCACCACGCTGGCGGCAATGAGCACGCCCTCCAGAAAACGGTGCGGATCGGCTTCCAGGCAGGTGCGGTCCTTGAAGGTGCCGGGTTCGCCCTCGTCGATGTTCACCGCCATCAAGCTTGGCCCAGGTTGGCTGCGCACAATGCGCCATTTGCGCCCAGCCGGAAAACCCGCACCACCCAATCCGCGCAGGCCCGAGGATTCCAGGCACTGGATCACGGATTCATGATCCTTCAACCCGGCCGCCACTTGCAAGGCCAGCTGATAACCACCGGCCTGCAAATAGGCCTGCAAGCGAAGCGCATTCGGCAAGGCGTTGGGCGCGGTCTGGTTGTGAGTCACACGCAATGCCACAGCTTCAACAGTGGCGTGCGCCACAGCTTGTTGCCCGACCTGCACAGCGGGTGCCTGCTCACAGCGCCCCAGGCATGGCACAGGCACCACCTTGGTGCCCAGCAGATCGTTTTGCAACTGGCGCAGCAGGCTGTTGCTGCCCGCAAGGCTGCAGCTCAGGCTGTCACACACACGCACGGTGAGGCGCGGGGCGGTTTGCTTGTCTTTCAAGATCTCGAAGTGGTGATAAAAGCTGGCGACCTCGAACACCTCAACCACAGGCAGACGCATCTCAGCCGCGAGGGCCACGATGTGCCGCTCAAACAGGCCATGAAATTGATCGTTCAATTTGTGCAGGTGCTCGATCAGCAGATCACGGCGGTGGCCGTCAGCTGGCGGGATGCCGATCAGGGCTTGCACTTCGGCTCGTGCTTCCGGCACAACCTGTCGGCCCTTGAGCTGGTTGCGGGGTTGGCGCAACTGAGCGCGAACTTCGGTCAAGTCAATGTGCGTGGCGTTGGCCATGAATGCTCAGTAGCCCAATGGCTCAATAGGTTTCGAGGTGCAGACGGCCTTCTTTTTTAAGCGCCCCGCCGATGCTGTCCCAGTCGAGCCCCGCGTTTTGTGCGATGTCGCGCAACGCCATGACCACACCCTCTTCCATGCTTTTGAGGCCACAAACATAAAAACAGGTGTTCGGATCTTTGAGTTGCAAAGCAATGTCGGCGGCACGGTCGCGCAAAGCGTCTTGTACATAGCGCTTGGGCTTGCCCACTTCGCGCGAAAACGCAAACTCGGTGTCGATGAAGTCTTTGGGCAGGTTGTTGAGCGGACCAAAGTAAGGCAGCTCAGCGGGTGTGCGGGCACCGAAGAACAGCATGAGTTTGCCGCCCTCGAACTTGCCACTGGCCCGCAAGCGCCGACGCCATTCGGTCATGGCCCGCATGGGGGCGCTGCCCGTGCCGGTGCAGATCATGACGATGTTGCTCTTGGGGTGGTTGGGCATCAGGAAGC
>JBIKKE010000237.1:0-4332 GCA_044360575.1 Limnohabitans sp.
GCGTGTTGTTTCCAGGCGGGCGCGGGGAATGGACTGCGCGCCCAGCGAGTTCATCATGTCGGCAAAGTGGGTGTTTTGCGTGGCGCGGGCAATTTCGTGGTGAAACTGAAAATCGGCAGCGACGGCATCGCGCCCTTCTTCGATGGCATTGGAAAACGCGACCATGGCCTCTTGCATGACCCGCAGATTGCTGTCTGTGCGCCTCACAGCCGCGAGGGCGGCGGCTTCTGTCTCTACGCTGTTGCGCAACTCCAGCAGGGCGATCACATCGTGCAAAGTGCTCAGTTGGTTCGGGTTGACCCGAAAGGCGGGTGTGTCCGTTTGCGCCAAGACAAATGTGCCAATGCCATGCCGGGTTTGAACCAAGCCGCCTGCTTGGAGCTTGGAGATGGCCTCGCGGACCACGGTTCGGCTCACACCAAAGCGCGCCATGATGGCGGCCTCGGTGGGCAATTTCTGCCCGCTGATCAGGGTTCCTTTTTGAATCTCGGCGCTGAGTTGCTCCACCAATTCAAAGGTCAGGCTGCGCGTTTTACGCTTTTCGGGTGAGCTGGCTTGGCTGTTCATCGGGTAAGTACGCATGTCTGCTGAGATGTGAGTTTGCATAATCAACTTGTACGACAACAGATCACGACGAGCTCACGGTGGCAATGTATCAGAACACCACTTGCGCAGACCCGTTGTCATGTTTCGATGACCGATTTACTGAGATCCGCTTTTGAGTTCTAACCGTCCGCCTTTGGCGATTCGCATGCATGCCGCCGACAACGTGGCCATCGTTGCCAACGATGGCGGGTTGGCTGCGGGCACCGTCATGCCGGCAGGCGTGGCCGAAGGCTTGGTGCTGCGCGACAAAGTGCCGCAAGGCCACAAACTGGCTTTGTGTGACTTGGCCAAAGGCCAGGCCGTAATGCGCTACAACGTGCCCGTGGGTTATGCGCGGCAAGACATCGTTGCGGGCAGCTGGGTGCATGAACGCTTGCTCGACATTCCCGCAGCGCGAGAACTGCAAGGCCTGCCCATGGCGACTGTGCAACCCGCGCCGCAAGCCCCTTTGGAAGGCTTCAGCTTTGAGGGTTATGTGAATGCCGATGGATCGGTCGGCACGCGCAACTTGCTGGCGCTGACCACCACGGTGCAATGCGTGGCCGGTGTGGTCAAGATCGCGGTGGAACGGATTGAGCGCGAGCTACTGCCGCTGTTTCCCAATGTGGATGGTGTGGTGGGCCTGGAGCACAGCTACGGCTGCGGGGTGGCGATTGATGCGCCGGGTGCTGAGATTCCGATCCGCACTTTGCGCCACATCAGCCTGAACCCCAACTTTGGCGGTGAGGTGATGGTGGTGAGCTTGGGCTGCGAAAAACTGCAGCCCGATCGCTTGCTGCCGCCGGGCAGCTTCCCGATTCATGACGGGCGAGATAAAGACCAAGGGCCAGACTTGGTGTGCCTGCAAGACGATGCGCATGTGGGCTTCATGTCCATGATCGATCACATCGTGCAAAGCGCCCGACCGCACCTGGAGCGCCTGAATGCACGTCGTCGTCAGACCGTGCCCGCCAGTGCCTTGGTGGTGGGCGTGCAGTGTGGCGGCAGCGATGCCTTCTCAGGTGTTACCGCTAACCCTGCTGTGGGCTTCATGTCCGATTTGATCGTGCGTGCTGGTGGCACCGTGATGTTTTCGGAAAACACCGAAGTGCGCGATGCGGTTGAGCAACTCACCAGCCGTGCTGCCACACCCCAAGTGGCCAACGACATCGTGCGTGAATTGGATTGGTACGACCAGTACCTCGACCGTGGCCGTGTAGATCGCACCGCCAACACCACACCGGGCAACAAGGCGGGTGGCTTGTCCAACATCGCCGAAAAAGCCATGGGCTCGATCATCAAGAGCGGCAGCGCTGCCATTGCCAGCGTGCTTGCGCCGGGCGACAAGCTCAAGGCCGACCAAAAGGGTTTGGTCTTTGCCGCCACCCCCGCGAGCGACTTCATTTGCGGCACCTTGCAGTTGGCGGCTGGCATGAACGTGCATGTGTTCACCACCGGGCGCGGCACGCCTTACGGCCTGCAGGCTTGCCCTGTGGTCAAGGTCGCCACGCGCACCGACCTGGCCCGCCGCTGGCACGACTTGATGGACATGAACGCTGGCCGCATTGCCGATGGTCAGATCACCATCGAAGAAGCCGGCTGGGAACTTTTCCGCATGCTGCTGGATGTGGCCAGCGGCCGTAAAACCTGGGCCGAGCATTGGAAACTGCACAACGCGTTGGTGCTTTTCAATCCTGCGCCCATCACTTGATTTTCATTACAAAAGGAGACGTTCATGAACCTCAAAAGACAACTCATTCAAACGCTGTATGTGGCGGCCATCGGTCTGTTGGCGGCTCCAGCATTGGTTTTCGCGCAAAGCGATTATCCCAATCGCCCGATCAAACTGGTGGTGCCTTTTCCACCGGGTGGCACCAGCGATGTGATGGGCCGACTGATGGCAGAGGAGCTGGGCAAAATTTTGAAGCAGTCCGTGGTGGTCGAGAACATTGGCGGCGCGGGTGGCATTGTCGGCACTGAGCGCGCTATCCGCTTGCCTGCTGATGGCTACACCTTGATCCAGAGCGGCGTGGGACAAAACGCGGTGGCGCATGGCTTGGATGCCAAGCTGAAATACAACTCGGTGACCGACCTGATTCACCTCACGCAGGTCCACTCTGGCCCCAATTTGTTGGTTGTTCACCCATCTTTGCCCTTTAAAACGGTCAAGGATTTGGTGGACTATGCCAAGAAAAATCCGGGCAAGCTGGATTACGGTTACACCCATGCGGCTTCGGGCCATATGGCCATGGAGTTGTTCAAACAGACCACGGGGATCTTCATGACGGGCATCCCCTACCGCGGCGGTGGCCCCTTGCTCAATGATCTGCTGGCGGGCACGGTGCCCATGATCTTCATCAACCAGGATTCGGCTTTGCCCCACATCAGGGCCGGCAAGATCCGCCCGATTGCGGTCAGCAGTTTGCAGCGCAACCCGCTTTACCCCGACGTGCCCACGGTGGTCGAGTCGGGCTACAAAGACTTTCAAGCCCTGTCGTGGTCTGGCCTGTCGGTGGCCAAAGGCACGCCGCCTGCCATCGTCGAAAAACTCGAAGCGGCCATGGTGCAGGCTTTGCAGTCTGAGACTGTGCGCCAACGCCTGACTTCTGTGGGTTTTGTGGTGCCCGCTCTGGGCAGCAAGCCCTACACCCAGTTTGTCAAAGACGAGATCGACACTTGGAGCCGAGTCATCAAGACCGCGGGCATTCAGCCGCAGTAATGCCCTCGCCTTCAATTCCTCTTCGCTCATCTCACTGGCTTAACTCGCAACACCTCAACCCATTAAAGGACTCACAACATGTTCAAAATATCTCTGACCACCTTGGTCGCTTCCACCTTGTTGGCTTTGGGTTCATCCGCGCAAGCGCAAACCGCCGCTGCTCCTTACCCCAATAAACCTATCAAAATTGTGGTGCCGTTTCCAGCGGGTGGCACTTCCGATGTGTTGGCCCGAATCATTGGCCAAAAAATCACCGAGAGCTGGGGGCAAGCCGTGGTCGTGGAAAACCGTCCCGGCTCCAGCGGCAATTTGGGTGCTGATCTGGTCGCTAAATCTCCCGCTGACGGCTATACCCTGGTGCTGATGGACGTGGGCAATCTGGTGATCAGCCCGGCTTTGTTCAAGCTGCCCTTTGTTGTCGAGAAAGACTTTGCGCCCGTGGCGATGGTGGCTTATTCGCCCCATTTGCTGGCGGTCAGCACCAAAGTACCGGCCAACACACCCGCCGAATTGGTGGCTTATGCCAAAAGTCAAAAAGGCAAACTCAACTATGCCGTGGCTGCGGGCATGGGCAGCGCATCGCATTTGGCCGGGGTGACCTATGCCCAGCGCCATGGCATCGAGTGGGGCTATGTGCCGTACAAAGGGGGTGCCCAAGCGATTACTGATTTGATTGGCGGTCAAGTCGATGTCATGTTCAACGGCATGGTGGCCACCTATCCGCATGTCAAGGCGGGCAAGATCAAATTGATCGCCATCTCGAGCACCCAGCGTAATGCGCAAATGCCCGGCACGCCGACCGTGGCCGAGAGCCTGCCTGGCTTTTTGACGGGCAGTTTCCAGGGGCTATTGGCCCCAGCGGGCACACCCAAAGCGGTCGTTGACAAGCTGCATGCCGAGGTTCAACGCATTGCTGCTTTGCCCGAGATCAAAGAACGTTTGATAGCCTTGGGCGCTGAGCCCTCTGGCATGACTCCTGAGCAATTTGGCCAATGGATGCGCTCAGAAATTCCCGCGATGGCCAAAAT
>JBIKKE010000034.1:0-14730 GCA_044360575.1 Limnohabitans sp.
AGGCCCAGCACATCGGGCATGCAGCCGGTGGTGGCGTTCATCACGATGGCGCGGTGCGAGTACAGCACGCCCTTGGGGTTGCCGGTCGTGCCCGAGGTGTAGCACAGCGCTGCGCCGGTGTTTTCGTCCAGCTCGGGCCAGTCAAAGGTGTTGCTGAGGCCTGCTATCAGGTCTTCGTAGTTCAGCACGCTCACGCCCTCAATGGCGGGGGTGTTGGCCGCATCGGCCAAGCAAACCCAAGCACGGACTTTGGTGCAATGCGCGGCAATGCCTTTGACCAGCGGCGCAAAGGTGGCATCGAACAGCACCACCTCGTCTTCGGCGTGGTTGATCACATAAATGAGTTGCTGCGGGTGCAGGCGCGGGTTGCAGGTGTGCATGACCATGCCGCTGCCCGAGACGGCGTAATACGCTTCAAGGTGGCGGTGATTGTTCCAGGCAATCGAGCCGACCGCGCTGCCCGCCTTCAGGCCCATCTGGGATAAGGCGTTGGCCAACTGGCGTGAACGTTTGGCGACATCAGTAAAGGTGCAGCGGTGCAAGGGGCCGTGCGTTTCGCGCGAAACAATTTCTTGCTCGCCAAATTGGGCGGCGGCATGTTCGAGGATGCCCGAAATCAACAGAGGGCGGTTCATCATGAGGCCGGATGTGGGCATGGCAAAAGTCTCCAGTGTTTTGAATGATTTACAGCAGCGCCGCGTACACCAGATCGCGGAACAGGGGTCGATAGTAATCTCTTTGGTTGGGGGCCTGAATCAACAGCATGGCGTACATGTCGAGCGCCGGGTCGATGAAAAACGTGGTGCCCGCGATGCCGCCCCAGTAGTACAAACCCACCGAGCCGGGCACAGGCGACAGGCCCAAGTGGGTGCGCACCGCAAACCCCAGACCAAAGCCGTGTCCCGGCGGCAGCAAGGTGCCGTCGGCGGGCATGCCGCCCAGATGATCGGCGGTCATGTAGTCCAACGTGTGGGGGCCGAGCAGGCGCACACCATCCAATTCGCCTCGGTTGCGCAGGCATTGCAAAAAGCGGATGTAGTCCTTGGCGGTGGACATCAGCCCGCCGCCGCCACTTTCCATGGCGGGCACCTGACGGGGTTCGATCACCTTCATGGGCACACCGCCATCGGGGTCGTGCGCAAAGGGCTCGGCAATGCGGTGGTGCTGCTCGGGCGGCACGGCAAAGCCGGTGTCCACCATGCCCAGCGGACCAAAGATTTCGGCTTGCAAAAATGCGCCCAAACTTTGCCCACTGACCACCTCGACCAGCCGCCCCAGCACATCGGTGGCGCGGCTGTAGGCCCACACGGTGCCGGGTTGAAACTGCAGCGGCAGCGCGGCCAGCGTTTGCGAAAACTCGGCATTGGTCCGCTCGCGTGAGGCGATGTTCACTTCGCCATATTGGCGCTGTACCGATGAGTCACCCAAAAATTCATAGGTCAACCCCGCCGTGTGGCGCAGCAGGTCTTGTACCGTGGCGGCTTGCCGCACGGGCTCCAGGCCCTTGGCCGTGGCCACCTGCTGCTTGGCGTATTCGGGCAACCAGCGGCTGACCGGGTCGCTCAAGAGCAACTGACCGCGTTCCACCAGCATCATCACCGCCACCGACACCACTGGCTTGGTCATCGAATAGATGCGGAAGATGCTGTCGGTTTTCATCGGTGTGCCCGTGGCGGGGTCTTGCTGGCCTACGGCCTCAAATAAGCCGATCTGGCCGCGCCGGGCGATCATGGCCACGGCTCCGGGTAACCTGCCGCTGGCCACTTCGCGGCGCAGCACGTCCATCAGGCGCTGCGTGCGCTTGGGGCACAGGCCCACATCAGCGGGTTGGGCGTGGGGCAAGGCGAGGTGTGCAGTCATGGGGGGCTCCGGTTGAAGGGTGTTTTGTACACCAGTGACCGCTCGGGGGTTATCACCTGCGGCGCAGCGCTCGATTTGGCTTGTCGCCCATGCGTCAAAAGTATGGCCAGTTCATGCGCGAGCAACAGACACTTCGTCAAAAATTGATGGACCACATCGGGTGGTTCAAAACCCAAGCCAGGAGAAAACCATGAGCCCACTGGAGATGCTGAAAAAAATCAACGCCATGGCCGAATTCAACCGCTGGTGCGGCATTGAGGTGACGGTTGCGGAACCCGGCTTTGTCGAAATCCAGATGCCTTGGCGTCCAGAGGTGGGGCAGTACTCAGGTTATTTGCACGCAGGCCTGATCGGCACACTCATTGACACCGCCTGCGGTTTTGCTGCCGGTACCTTGGCGGGGCCGAATTTGTTGGCCGCCAACTTTTCCGTCAACTGCTTGCGGCCTGCTGTGGGGCAAAAATTCATCGCCAGAGCGCGCGTGATCAAACCCGGCAAGACGCAGGTTTTTACCAGCTGTGATTTGTTTGCGGTGGATGCAGAAGGCGAGAAGCTGGTGGCGAACGGTCAGACTTTGCTGACGGTGGTACAGACTGCTTGAGGTGTGTGGCCAAAGTGGCGGGTCAGCGTGACCTGCTCCAAAGCGCCATCCCCCTCTGCGCTTTACTCGCATCGCTGGGAACCAGCATCACGGGGCCTTGGGGTGTCTGGCGCAGCGCATCGGCCAGCGCCATCAGGGCCTCTTCCGGGCCACTGAGCAGTTCCAATTCCAGCTCCAGTAGCGGCTCGCTCAGGTCGGTGCCGGGCACATGGATGTGGCCCTGGTCGAGTGCGACTTCGACCTTTGCGCCTGCATGGTTGACGACCCAGCGCTGGCGTTCGAAGTCGGTGCAAAACAAGGCGCTTAAATCTGGGCGAAGGCTCATCAGGTCTTGCGCCAGCGCGGCGTCGTCCACCAGTTTGTCGAACTGCAAGGCCCCCGGCGTCGTTGGGTCTTCCCACTCTTGCCGGCGTGACAAGCCGTTTTGACTCTGGCCTGCGGTCTTCACGGTCAGCAGCCACTGCTCACCCGCCAGCCGTTCACGCACCGCCATGCGGCGCTGCTGCAGGGCCAAGTCGGGCGTGTCGAAATAGGTGTTGAGCAGGCGTTGCGTGTGGCCTGCTTGCGCGAGCAGCGGGTGAGCCAGCAGGCGCGGCAGATCAGGCGCAGACAGGCTGAGTTTGAGTTCGGTTTCCATGGGCGAAGTGCAGCTTGAGAGGGCTTGTCGGTGCTGAAGCCGTCGACCTGCCTGCGGTTGATGTCTTGCAGCCGGAGGCTCAGGCAAAGCGTTGGCGCAAATACGCCACGATTGCGTCCGAGTCTTGCAGCCAACGGGTTTGACCATTGGCTTCGGTGATCTGCAGGCACGGCACCTTGGTTGCGCCACTGCCTTCTTGCAATTCATTTCGGTTTGCTGCATGGTGCTGCGCGTCGCGCTTTTCAATGGGCAGTGACAGGCGGCGCATTTCTTGGCGCACCTTGATGCAAAAAGGGCAGGTGCTGAATTGGTAGAGCGCCAGGCTTTGGCATTGCTGGTCCACGCTGGCTTGGGCAGCAGGTTCGCGAACCACGCCAGCGGGCTGGGTCAGGCGTTCTTTGAGCAGCATGACGGGGCCCAGCACGATGCGCAGGGTTCTGAAGAAAGTACGGATGACGGTTTTCATAGAGGCTTGGATTGTCAAAAAGAAAAGAATGAAGAGGTTTAAGGCGCAATGCCTTTAAAGCAATCGCGCCAAATAGTGGCCCGTGAAACTGGCCTTGTTTTTGGCCAATTGTTCAGGCGTGCCTTCTCCCAGTACCGTGCCACCACCTGCGCCGCCCTCTGGCCCCATGTCGATTAGCCAGTCGGCGGTTTTGATCACATCCAGATTGTGTTCGATGATGACGATGGTGTTGCCCGCGTCGCGCAGCTGGTGCAGAACTTTGAGCAGCAGGTCGATGTCGGCAAAGTGCAGGCCGGTGGTAGGTTCGTCCAAGATATAGAGCGTGCGTCCCGTGTCGCGTTTGGACAATTCGAGTGCGAGCTTGACGCGTTGCGCCTCTCCGCCTGACAAGGTGGTCGCGCTTTGGCCCAGGCGAATATAGGTCAGGCCCACGTCGAGCAAGGTCTGCAATTTGCGTGCAATGTTGGGCACGGCGCTGAAGAACTGGTGTGCGGCTTCTACCGTCATGTTCAGAATCTGCGCGATGTTCTGGCCCTTGTATTGGACTTCGAGCGTTTCGCGGTTGTAGCGCATGCCGTGGCACACGTCGCAGGGCACGTACACGTCGGGCAAAAAGTGCATCTCCACCTTCACCATGCCGTCGCCCTGGCAGGCCTCACAGCGGCCCCCACCCGACGATGCGCTCACGTTGAAACTGAAGCGCCCGGGGCCGTAGCCGCGCTCACGGGCTGCGGGCACTTCGGCCATCAGTTCGCGGATGTGGGTGAACAGGCCTGTGTAGGTGGCGGGGTTGCTGCGCGGGGTGCGACCAATCGGCGACTGGTCCACGTTGATGACCTTGTCGAAATGCTCCAGGCCTTTGATCTCTTCGTGCGCAGCAGCTTCATCGTGGGCGCGGTGGATTTGGTGTGCAGCTGCCGTGTAAAGCGTGTCGTTGACCAGGGTGGATTTACCGGAACCAGACACGCCGGTCACGCAGGTCAGCAAGCCAACCGGGAACTTCACGTTCACGTTTTTCAGGTTGTTGCCCGATGCGCCCACAATCTCGATGAAGTCCTTGCCCGCTTTGTGGCGCTTGGGGATTTCGATTTTTTTCCGGCCCGACATGTACTGGCCCGTGACCGAGTCGGGCGCGGCCAGAATGTCGGCGCAGGTGCCTTGCGCCATCACGCGCCCGCCGTGCACGCCTGCGCCCGGCCCCATGTCGATCACATGGTCGGCCACGCGGATCATGTCTTCGTCGTGCTCGACCACCAGCACGCTGTTACCGATGTCACGCAAGTGTTGCAGCGTGCCGATCAGGCGGTCGTTGTCGCGCTGGTGCAGACCGATGCTCGGTTCGTCCAGCACGTACATCACGCCGGTGAGGCCCGAACCGATCTGGCTGGCCAGACGGATGCGTTGCGACTCGCCGCCCGACAGGGTGTCGGCGCTGCGGTCCAGGCTCAAGTAATTCAGCCCCACGTCGTTCAGGAATTTCAGTCGCAGTGCAATCTCGCGCACCACTTTGTCGGCGATCTCGGCCTTGGCCCCGTGCATTTTCAGACCCTGAAAGTACTGCTGAGACTCGCCCAGGGTGATGTGGCTGATCTCGTAAATGGCGCGGGCTTGTGCGCCTTCGCCAATGCGCACATGGCGCGCCTCGCGCCGCAAGCGCGTGCCTTGACAATCGGTGCAGGCCTGCATGTTGCGGTAACGCGCCAGGTCTTCGCGCACCACAGCCGAGTCGGTCTCGCGGTAGCGCCGCGTCATGTTGGGGATGATCCCTTCAAACGCGTGCTTTTTGCTGACCTTCTTGCCCTGCGAGGCGCCGGACTCCATGGTGTAGCTGAACTTGATTTCCTCCAGCCCCGAGCCGTGCAGCAAGACCTGCTGGTGCGCTGGCGTGAGTTTTTCAAACGGCGTTTCGATGTCGAACTGGTAGTGCTTGGCCAAGCTTTCGAGCATGCTGAAGTAAAAGCCGTTGCGCCGGTCCCAACCCTTGATGGCGCCACTGGCCAAGCTGAGCGAGGGGAAGGCGACGACCCGCTCGGGGTCAAAAAACGCCATGCTGCCAATGCCGTCACAAGTGGGGCAAGCGCCCATGGGCGAGTTGAAGGAGAACAGGCGGGGTTCCAGCTCGCTGATGGAGTAAGTGCACACCGGGCAAGAGAACTTGGCGTTGAACAGGTGTTCTTTGCCCGTGTCCATCTCGAGGGCCACGGCGCGGTGCTCGGCTAAGTGCAGTGCGGCTTCAAAGCTCTCGGCCAGTCGCTGGCGCAGGGCGTCGCGGGCACTCCCTTTCACTTTCTCGTCTTCTTCCGAGCGGACTTTGATCCGGTCCACCACCACGTCGATGTTGTGTTTCTCGGTTTTCTTGAGCGTGGGCAGGTCTTCCACCTCCACCGTCTGGCCGTTGATGCGAAAGCGCACGTAGCCCATCGCCTGCATTTGCTCAAACACCTTCTCAAATTCGCCTTTTTTTTCGCGCGCAATCGGTGCGAGGATCATCAGCTTGGTGTCTTCGGGCAGGGCCAGCACGGCGTCCACCATCTGGCTCACGGTTTGCGCTTGCAGGGGCAGATTGTGGTCGGGGCAATACGGTGTGCCAGCGCGGGCATAGAGCAAGCGCAGGTAGTCGTGGATCTCGGTCACGGTGCCCACCGTGGAGCGCGGGTTGTGGCTGGTGGCTTTTTGCTCGATGGAAATCGCAGGCGACAGGCCCTCGATCAAATCCACATCGGGCTTGTCCATCAGCTGCAAGAACTGCCGGGCATACGCCGACAGGCTTTCCACATAGCGGCGCTGGCCTTCGGCGTACAGCGTGTCAAAAGCCAGGCTCGACTTGCCCGAGCCCGAGAGCCCGGTGATCACCACCAGCTGGTTGCGCGGGATGTCCAAGTCGATATTTTTGAGGTTGTGGGTGCGCGCACCCCGGACGCTGATGTGGGTTTGCCGCAGCGCCGAGGCCAAATAGCGCGATGCATCGGGTTCTTCGGGCAAGAGAGGGGAATCGACAAGGTTCACAGTGGGCGGCCAAATCAGCAAAACTTTCGATTATCCCCTTTGGCGCCTTGGTGGGCGCAGGCTGGGTTTGATCAGGGACAATGGTGCTTTGGCATTTGCCTTTTGTCTTGCCTGCTGTGGCCGATCTCGTGCATCCCCATTTTTCAGATTCTTTGGACATGACCCCCACCGAGCGCCGCGCTGCCGCCTCGCTGGCCAGCATTTTTGCGCTGCGCATGCTGGGTTTGTTTCTGGTTTTGCCCGTCTTTGCCTTGGAAGCTCGCCGTTACCCTGGCGGTGAAGACCCGGTGTGGCTGGGCTTGGCCATGGGCATCTATGGCCTCACACAAGGCCTTTTGCAGCTGCCCTTTGGCATGGCGTCTGACCGCTTTGGCCGCAAGCGCGTCATTGTGCTGGGCCTGCTGGTTTTCGCCTTGGGCAGCTTTTGGGCGGCGGCAGCCTCCGATTTGATGAGTTTGCTGGTGGGGCGTAGCCTGCAAGGTGCAGGGGCGGTCTCGGCGGCGGTCACGGCTTTGCTGGCCGATTTGACGCGGGACGAAGTGCGCACCAAGGCCATGGCTTTGGTCGGAGGCAGCATCGGTTTGATGTTCGCTTTGTCGTTGGTGGTGTCGCCTTGGCTGACGGCCTGGATCGGTCTGTCTGGACTTTTTTGGCTGACGGGTTTGCTGGCTTTGGTGGGGATTGGGGTGGTCGTTTGGTGGGTGCCGCCTGCACCTGAGCCTGTGACCGGGCAAGGCCGGGGGCGCTGGCGTGATGTGCTGACGCATGCCGACCTGATGCGCCTGAATGTCGGGGTGTTTATTTTGCATGCGGTGCAACTGGCCATGTGGGTGTCGGTGCCGGCCTTGCTCGTTCAAGCGGGATTGCAAACGGCGCAGCACTGGCAGGTGTATTTGCCAGCCGTTTCTTTGTCTTTTTTGTTTTTGGGCGTGGTTTTTGCCGCCGAGCGGCGCGGACACCTGAAAAAGGTCTTTCTTTTGTCGATCGTTCTGATCGCTTTGGTCGAAGTCGGCTTGCTGGTTCAGTCGGCAGGCACCACCAGTTTGGGTGGGATGGCGCTGCTCCTGCTCGTGTTTTTCTGTGGTTTCAATGCGCTGGAAGCCACCCAGCCCAGTTTGGCCTCGCGCATCGCGCCTCAGGCCATGCGGGGAACGGCCATGGGCATCTACAACACGCTGCAGTCGCTGGGCTTTTTTGTTGGCGGCTTGGGGGGCGGCTGGTTGGTTAAATCCTGGGGCAGCCCGGTGCTTTTTTTGTGCTGTGGCGTGGCCATGTTGGGTTGGTTGCTGGTGGCTTGGCCCATGCAAATGCCGGGCCGTGGCCGCCCGGTGGGGCCAGCGGCCTGATGGCAGGAAAGGGCTGCGGCAGTCCACGGCAGCGGCCCGGATTGGCCCCATAATTGATGCATCTATCGAGGAGTTTCCATGGCATCCGTCAACAAAGTCATCATCGTCGGCAACCTGGGTGCTGACCCCGAAACCCGCTACCTGCCCTCAGGTGACGCGGTCACCAGCATCCGCGTGGCCACCACAGACCGCTACAAAGACAAGCAGTCAGGCGAGATGAAAGAGGCCACAGAGTGGCACAGCATCAGCTTTTTTGCCAAATTGGCCGAGATCGCAGGCCAATACCTGCGCAAAGGCAGCCAGGTGTATGTCGAGGGCAGTTTGCGCACTCGCAAATACACCGACAAAAACGGCGTTGAGAAATACGCGACCGATATCCGGGCCGACAGCATGCAAATGCTGGGCAGCCGCCAAGGCATGGGTGGTCCTTCCGAAGACGGTGGCAGCGGCGGTGGCTATGCCCCGCGCCAAGCCGCGCCGGCCCGGCCAGCCGCCGCTCCGGCCAGCCGCCCTGCGGCCGCTGCCAAGCCTGCCGCCAGTAACTTTGACGACATGGATGACGATATTCCGTTCTAAGAACACTTTTGAACCGATGCCCATCCCCTAACCCGTGGTCAAGCCCACGGGTTTTTTTATGGCCTGACACAGCACATGACCCCGCCCCCTTTTTTGAAACCCCTGCAGCATCTGGGTTCTGCCAGCTTGTTGGCGGTGAGTGGGGTGGTGGTGGTGAGTTGGTTTCGTTCGGATCGAAGCCAAGACCGTTTTTGGCTGGGCATGACGCCTGCCTTGTTCATTCCCGTGGTGGGCAATGTGTTGCCGGCTTTGGCCGGTATGGTTTTGGGACATCCTGTTTGGGCTGCGGTTCAATTTGGCTTGGCCGCCTTGCTTTGGCCTGTGGCTTGGGGGCTGATTGGCTGGCGCATCCGCCGCTTGGGCATGTGGCCGCCACGCCTGTTGCCCTTGACCTTCATCACCGTGGCGCCACCTTCTGTATTGGCTTTATCGGGTTTGAACCTCGGTTCACCATACTCGGTGGTTGTTGGGCTTTGGTGCGTGGCTGTGCTGCTTTTATGTGCATCTGTATGGGTGGCCCGTGGGGTGGTCAAACAAACATTTGGCATGCCTTTTTGGGGGATGTCGTTTCCTTTGGCGGCATTCGCGGCTTTGTCATTGGCCTTGTCCGTGGAGCACGTTCAGACGCAGCCTTGGGCATGGGCTGTTTTGGTGCTGGTTTCTGCTGTGATTGCTTGGCTTTTGCTGTCAACTTTGGTGGGTATTTGGCAGGGCCGATTGTTGGTGCCTGAGCCACCCGCACCTTGAAGGTTCTGTGTTGAGGGGCACTTGTGGAGATTTCTTGTGGCGCCCATGGCGTGCGCTTCCAAGCTCGGTCAGAATAGCTGCATGAACGAAATCACCTCCCGGTTCTTGCCGCCAGAAGACGCCCAGAGGCGTGAGTTGCACAATGAAGTGCATGCGCGCCCGCCTGCCCGGGTCAGGTTGCCAGCGCTGATTGTTTATGTGGCGCTGCTCAACGAGGGCGTCTCGCGCGAGCAAGAGTGGGCGCATTTGCGGCTTCTACCCGGTCATGCCGATTTGGGTCTGGACCAATTGCAGGGCAATTTTTTGCGTCTGCGCTGCGACCACTTCACCGTCAAATGGGAGCGGCACACCGAGTTCACCCGTTACTCCATCGTTCAAAATTTACCGCCGAATGCGCAATGGGGCGCCGACTTGCCTGAGTTGGCACCGCATGTCGCCGCTGGCACCGACTGGCTGCGCGCCTTGCCGGGTCAAACCATGGCGGCCATTGAGCTGGGCATGTTGAATGCCGACATCGAGGCGCCCAATTTGATCGCACAAGCCCAGAGTTGGTTGGGTGAGGGCACGGTTTTGGCGTCTCGCATGGGCAATACGGCTGAGGGCCATTCGCATTCGTGCATCCTGACCCATTTTCGAATTGGTGCCGATGGTTTTGAGCGCATGTTGGTGGTGGCGCCAGAAGACACCAGTGAAGCCAGGGCCGGACGCATTTCGCAGCGCTTGCTCGAATTGGAAACCTACCGTTTGATGGCTTTGCGTGGTTTGCCGGTGGCCAAAAACCTTTCAGCCATGTTGTCAGCGGCTGAAGCGCAATTGGCCGACATCACGGGTTTGCTGGAGCGCAAGGGCGAGACCGATCAGGCCTTGCTGGATTTGTTGGTCTCTTTGGCCGCGCGCATCGAGCGCGCCACAGCCGAGCATGGGTTCAGGTTTTCGGCGACACGCGCTTACGACACGCTGGTCAGCCAACGGTTGACGGAGCTGCGCGAGCGCCCTATCTCCGGCACGCAAACGCTGGGCGAGTTCATGCAGCGGCGCTTGTCGCCTGCCATGGCCACTGTGATGGCGACCGAAAAGCGCTTGGCGTCTTTGGCAGAGCGGGTTTCCCGCACCAGCGCCTTGTTGCGCACTCGCGTTGACATTGCCACCGAGGCGCAAAACCAGGTCTTGCTGGAAAAACTCACCCGGGGTCAAGAGTTGCAATTGCGCTTGCAAGTCACGGTGGAAGGCCTGTCCATGGCCGCCATTTCGTATTACGTGGTGAGTCTGCTGTTGTACGCTTTCAAGGGCTTGAAGGCTTATGGCTTGCCCTTCAATCCTGAAATCGCCGTCGCCATGCTGCTGCCTTTGGTACTGTGGAGCGTGTGGCGCAGTCGTCAGAAAATCCACGAAAAACTGCACCGATCGGACACTTGACCCATGGAGTTGCGTCAACTGCGGTATTTTGTGCGGGTGGTCGAATTGGGCAGCATCAGCCGAGCTGCGCTTGACCTGAATTTGGTGCAATCGGCCCTGAGCCAGCAAATCACCCGGCTCGAAGGAGAGCTCAGCACACGTTTGTTGCAGCGCAGCCCACAGGGCGTGACGCCCACTGAGGCCGGTGTGGCTTTTTTTCGGGAGGCGCAATTGACCTTGCGTCACGCCGAGCAGGCCATTCGCGCTGCCCAGCAGGCGCGTTTGTCGGGCACGGTCAGTGTGGGCCTGGCCCCCACCACGGCAGCTGTCCTGGGCTTACCGCTGATGCAGGCCATGCGTGAGCGCTACCCGGATGTGCGCTTGCACATGGTGGAGAGTTTGTCGGGCCACTTGTCGACCATGCTCAACGCACGGCAGCTCGATTTGGCAGTGTTGTTTGATTTGCCGATGGCCGGTGGCCAATCCTTGCAGGCCGCCAGGCGCTGGAGTGTTTTGCCGCTGATTGAAGAGGATATTTTTCTCATCAGTGCACGATCAACCAGAGCCAAAAAATTTCCGCAAAGCCTGCGCATGTCTCAGCTGTGTGATGAGCCGCTGATTTTGCCGACGGGGCCGCATGGCTTGCGCAGTGGCCTGAATGCGGCATTTTCTCGCGCCAAGGTAGATCCGCGGGTGGTCATGGAAATGGATTCCTTGGCCATGCTGATGGATGCCGTGAGCGCAGGCCTGGGCTCAACGCTGCAACCTTGGGCTGCCGTGGCGCGCCTGCTAGGCGCTACCGAGAGTCTGTGCATGACGCGCATCACCGATGATCGAGTCAAACGTGTAAATTTTTTATGCGGTTTGTCGGATGATGAGTTGTCGCCTGCAGCCTTGGCGACCCGCGTCGTTATGGCGGATTGTGTGCGCACTCTGGTTCGATCAGGTGTCTGGTTGGGCGCGAGCCTGAGCGTTCCAGCATCCCATGTTGAGGTGGGTCACTCAGCTGTTAAGTTTTGACCACCGACTTGCGGCGGTTTCCAGGACGCAGGCCGAGCAGCAACTCATAAAGCTTTTCGGCCGCTGGTGTGAAGCTGCGGCCCTTGCGGCGAATCAGTCCAATGCGCCTTGTGATGATGGGGTCAAACAAAGGAACGCTGGCCAAAACAGGGTGATCTGCGCTGGGCATGGCCAATGAAGGGACTGCGGCAACACCCATGCCGGCTTCGACCAAACCCAACAAGGTCGTGACATGCTGGGCTTCGTAAATACTTTGCGGTCTTTGATCTGCAGAGGCCAAGGCCAAATCGAGCAGCATGCGATTGCCTGAAGATTTGGAAACCGACATGAAGTCGTATTGACCCAGTTCTTGCCAGCTGACCTTTCTCTTTTTGGCAAGAGGGTGGTCTTTTCTGCAAGCTGCGACAAAACGCTCTTCCAGAATGCTGCGAAATTCAATCCCGGGTTCGTCATTGCCCATGAAATTGACGCCGAAGTCGGCTTCGCCACTGGCGACGACCGACAGGACCTCATTGGCGCTGGCATCGTGTACTTTGATTCGGATGCGTGGAAACCTCGCGTGGTAAGTGCGCAGGACTTGTGGCAAGAAGTAATAAACAGCAGAGGGTACGCAGGCGACGGTGACTTCGCCCATGCGCGCACCTCCGACTTCTCGAATGCCCAGCAAGGTCTCATCCAGGTCGTCAAGCAAAAGACGCACCTTGCGTGCGAAGTCTCTTCCAACACCCGTCAGGCTCATGCTGCGGGTGCTTCTGTCGATCAATTTCACACCCAGAGCGTTTTCAAGTTTGTCGATGCGACGGCTGAAGGCTGGTTGTGAAATGTGGACCGCTTCTGCTGCTTTTCGGAAGTTACCCAGTTCCGCTGCCGCAGAAAAGGCCTGCAGGTCATGCAAATCGAAGTTGATGTTCATGTCGAATTCAGTCTTGTGTTTTTTGCATCAATACTTTTTAAAAATGCAATTCACAAAATTCTACACAGATCGCATCATCCGCACCCATGACTACTTCATTGCCTTGCGTCCTGATGCGTTCAGGAACTTCACGCGGTCCTTTTTTCCTTCGTGAATGGCTGCCTAAAGATGATCACTTGAGAGATCGTGTTTTGCAAAGCGCCATTGGTGCAGCCGATCCTTCTCAGATCAACGGACTCGGTGGTGGCTCCACCTTGACGAGCAAGGTCGCCATGGTGTCGAGGTCTTCTCGCGTGGACTGTGATGTGGATTACCTGTTTGCCCAAGTGGGCCCGAACGGGGTCGATACCCGACCCAATTGTGGAAACATGTTGGCAGGCGTAGCGCCATTCGCTGTCGAGCAAGGCTTGATTTCGGCCACAGATGGCATGACCTCGGTTCGTGTGCACAACGTCAATACCGGGGCACGCATTGATGTGCAAATTCACACACCCAATGGCCAAGTGATTTACGACGGCAACATCAGCATGGATGGGGTGGCTGGCACAGCAGCGCCGGTTTACTTGAGTTTTCTGGATGCATGGGGCGCTGTGACTGGAAAGCTTTTCCCGACGGGTGAGCGAATCAACTTGATCGATGGTGTGGAGGTCACCTGCATCGATGCAGCCATGCCCATGGTCTTGATGAACGCCCAGAGCTTGGGCGTCACGGGCACTGAGAGCGCTTCTCAGCTCGACGCGATGCCAGATCTTTTAGCCCGCATGGAGCGCATTCGCCTGCAAGCGGGGCGCCTCATGGGTTTGGGGGATGTCTCTGACAGTGTGATGCCGAAACCTGTATTGGTCAGCCAAGGTCAAGACCCTATGGCCATCGTGTCACGTTACTTCACGCCTTGGCAATGCCATACCGCTCATGCCGTCACAGGCGCCATTGGTGTGGTGACGGCGTTTGCGTTACCCGGCACGGTGGCCAGCCGGACGGTTTGCCTTGAAGGCGAGCAAATTTTCAAGGTGGTGCACCCCTCGGGTGTGATTCAGATTGCAGCCGAGGTCCGGCAGGAAGCAGGTCAGCTGCAGGTGGTTCGGGCATCCGTGGTTCGTACGGTTCGAAAAATCATGGAAGGTGCTTTGCAGCTTCCTGCCGATTTGGTTTTTTCTTAAGGAGTTTTCATGGTTTCGCGCGATTTCAAAAAGATATTGACCGCCTTGGTTTTGAGTTCATCGGTACTGGCCTACGCTTACCCTGACAGAGCGGTCACCATTGTTGTGCCCACTGCTGCAGGCGGTGGCAATGACGCCATGGCCCGCGTCATTGCCCAAAAAATGGCACCTTTGCTGGGACAGTCGGTGATCGTTGAGAACAAAGCGGGTGCAAATGGTTCGATTGCCACCGAGTTTGTAGCCCGAGCATCAGCTGACGGTCATACCGTGCTTTTTGGGTATGTCGCGACCCATGCGATGAACCCGGCTTTGCAAAAGCTGCGTTACGACCCGGTCAGTGACTTCGAGCCGGTGGGCTTGGTCGGCTACTCCCCCACCTTGATGGTCGTCACGCCACAATTGAAGGCCGTTGATGCAAAGACTGTTTTGTCGACCATTCAGGCGCAGGACGGTAAATTGAGTTACGCCTCGGCGGGCAATGGAACAGCGCCACATTTTGCCGCTGAACTCTACAAACTCAACATGAAAGCCTCGTGGATGCATGTTCCCTACAAGGGCTCTGCGCCAGCAGTCAACGATACGGTGGCGGGTCACACGCACATCATGTTCCCCAGCCTTTTCACAGCCTTGCCGCATGTCAAGTCGGGCAAGTTGCATGCGGTTGGCATTGCGGGCAGTCGCCGTTCCCCAGCTTTGCCTGGGGTTCCAACTCTTAAAGAGCTGGGTATCCCAGGGGTGGACGTGACGCAGTGGTATGCCCTGTTTGTGCCGGCTAAAACGCCCAAAGCGGTGGTCGATAAACTCAATGCTGCACTCAATCAAGTGCTCACCGACAAAGATACGGTGTCTCGCATCGAAGCGCAGGGCGCTGATGTCCAAACCAGTACGCCCGAAGAGTTGAAAACGCTGGTTCGCGATGACCTTGCCAAGTGGAGGCGGGTGGTTCAACAAGCCAAACTCTCGGCGGATTGAACCTGTCCCAAAGCCAGAGGGCATCACTTTT
>JBIKKE010000238.1:0-4236 GCA_044360575.1 Limnohabitans sp.
TTGCTCAAACGGTCTTGAAACCGCACCTTGAAACCCACCACCTCGCCGAACGGCGTTTTGAGTTCTTCGGCAATGCGCTTGGCCACCGAGCTGGCCGCGATGCGCCGAGGCTGGGTGTGGCCGATCATCCGCGCCCGATCACCCGGCTTAGCGTTCAGCCGCCCGCGCCCCAGCGCCAGCGCGATTTTGGGCAGCTGAGTGGTCTTGCCCGAGCCGGTTTCACCGCACACGATGATGACCTGGTGCTGGTCCATGGCGGCCATGATTTCGTCACGGCGAGCAGAGACCGGCAGGCCTTCGGGGAAGTCGATTTGGAGGGGGGTGTCAGACAAAGCGGAAACTTCTGTGAAAATCAAGGCAAGAACAGCCCGGGATTATCCCCGGCCCGGCACTCTGCCCCATTCGCCGTACCCGATTGCCCATGTCCACAGTTTTCAATTTCACCTTCGTGCCCTGGTTCCGGTCGGTGGCGCCTTACATCCACATGCACCGGGGCAAGACTTTTGTGGTGGGCATCGCGGGCGAGGCCATTGCCGCAGGCAAGCTACAAAACCTGGCGCAAGACCTGGCGCTGATCCAGAGCATGGGCGTGAAGATCGTGCTGGTGCACGGATTTCGCCCACAAGTGAACGAACAACTGGCGGCCAAGGGCCATACGCCCCAATACTCGCACGGTATCCGCATCACCGACAGCGTGGCTTTGGACTGCGCCCAAGAGGCTGCAGGCCAACTGCGCTACGAGATCGAAGCCGCTTTCAGCCAAGGCCTGCCCAACACACCCATGGCGGGCTCCACAGTGCGGGTGTTGTCAGGCAACTTCATCACCGCGCGGCCGGTGGGCATTGTGGACGGCGTGGATTTCATCCACTCAGGCCTGGTCCGCAAGGTGGATGTGGACGGCATCATGCGCACGCTGGACATGGGCGCGATGGTGCTGCTGTCGCCATTTGGTTTTTCGCCCACGGGCGAGGCCTTTAACTTGGCCATGGAAGAGGTGGCCACCAGCGTGGCCGTCGAGCTGCAGGCCGACAAGCTGATTTTTGTGACAGAAGTGCCGGGCATCCGCATTGAGCCACACGCCCCCCCCAGCGACGACAACCCCATTGACACCGAATTGCCGCTGGCTGCTGCCAAGCAGTTGCTGGCCTCCCTGCCCCAGCCGACCGAGCCAACCGACATCGGTTTTTATTTGCAGCACTGCGTGAAAGCGTGCGAAGAAGGCGTGGAACGTTCGCACATCCTGCCCTTTGCGGTGGACGGCGCTTTGTTGCTGGAGGTGTATGTGCACGACGGCATCGGCACCATGGTGATCGATGAAAAACTGGAAGAGCTGCGCGAGGCTACCGCCGATGATGTGGGCGGCATCTTGCAACTGATCGAGCCATTTGAAAAAGACGGCACCTTGGTCAAGCGCGACCGCACCGAGATCGAGCGTGACATTGACCACTACACCATCATCGACCACGATGGCGTGATCTTTGCCTGCGCTGCACTTTACCCCTACCCCGAAGCCAAAACGGCCGAGATGGCAGCACTCACCGTTTCACCCCAGTCGCAAGGTCAGGGCGATGGCGAAAAAGTGCTCAAGCGCATCGAACAGCGCGCCCGCGCCATGGGAGTGAAAAGCATTTTTGTGCTGACCACCCGCACCATGCATTGGTTCATCAAACGCGGGTTTGCACAGGTGGACCCAGACTGGTTGCCAGAAGCGCGTAAACGCAAATACAACTGGGACCGCAAGAGCCAGGTGTTGGTCAAGAAGTTGTAAAAGAAAACGTGATGGCTGCACGGTTGTTGCACCTCATGTCCATCCATTGGCACATGCTGAGCCTTAGGCCAAAGAGAAATCTACCGCCGCCATAGCATGCAGCGCCGTGGTGTCAAAGCTGGGCAAGCCGCCGTCACCGGGCTGCAAGATCATGGTCAGTTCGGTGCAGCCCAAAATCACGCCTTGCGCGCCTTGGTCTGCCAACTCGCGCACCAAGGCGATAAGTTTCTGCCGCGAGTCGTCATTCACCTCGCCCCGGCAAAGCTCTTCGAAAATGACCCGGTGCACCTCGATGCGTCCGGGCTCATCGGGCACCACACATTCAATGCCCTTGGCGGCCAGGCGGTCGCGCATGAAGGCTTGCTCCATGGTGAATCGGGTGCCCAGCAGGCCCACCTTGTTCAGACCTGCGGCCAAAATCGCGGCGGCGGTCACGTCCGCAATGTGCAGCAAAGGCAAGGCGGTCACCGACTGGACCTCCTGGGCGATGAGGTGCATTGTGTTGGTGCAAATGAGCAAGACCTCGGCGCCGCTGCTTTCGAGCTGGCGCGCCGAAGTTTGCAAAATTTCAGTCATGTGGGGCCAATCCCCCTGCTTTTGCAGATCGGCAATTTCCTGAAAGTCCAGGCTGATGAGGTGCACCCGCGCTGAGCGCAGTCCGCCATGGCGTCTAGCCACTTCGCGGTTGATGTGCTGGTAATAAAGCGCCGTCGATTCCCAGCTCATGCCACCGATTAAACCAATTGTTTTCATGCCCGAATTATTTGGAAAATGAGCTCTAAAGTATGCCATCAGTTGGCCGCCATGTTGTTTCAAAGTGGAAGTTGACTTGCAACGGAGGGGCCACGCCCATCGCCCACAGTGTGGGCTCCTACAAAAATGGGCAAATCAGCGGCTGCGCCAAGCCTGCAAGGCGATGGTCAAGCCCAAAAGGCCAAAGACCACAAAGGCCGCAAAAGACCAGTTGGCGATTGAGCCGCCCAAAAAGGTCCAGTCGATCTTGCTGCAGTCGCCACTGCCTTTGAAGATCATGGGAATGGCGCGGTTGAGGGGAAAGTTTTCGACCATGCCGTAAAAGTCTCGCCCGCAATTCACCACCTCGGGGGGGTACCACTGCAGCCAGCTTTGGCGTGCGGCGGTGAAGGCGCCAAACCCCGCAGCAAGTGTCAACAGCAGGCTGGATGCGGCCAAGCCATTGCCGCGCAAACGCCAACCAACCAAGGCCAACACCACCACGCCAATCAGGGCGTAGCGTTGCACGATGCACATGGGGCATGGGTTCAATCCAACCACATGCTGCAAATACAGGCCGTACACGAGCATGCCGATGCCCGACAAGGCGATCAACAGCATCCAGCGCTGGGGGAAGATGGCAGACAATTTCATGGAGACTTTTCAAAAGCAAGGGGGCATTGTGCCCCCGTGTTCATGGATCGGTTGGGTCGCTGACGGACAAAGCCCCGAGGGCATCAGGACTCGGCAAAAGCACGCTCGATGACGAAAGCACCGGGCGTGCTGGTGTTGCCCTCTTTCATGCCCCGATCTTCGCAGATGCGCTTGAGGTCTTTCAGCATTTCGGGCGAGCCACAAATCATCACGCGATCGGTCTCGGGGTTGAGCGGGGGCAGACCCAGGTCGGCAAACAGCTTGCCGTTTTCCATCAACTCGGTCACGCGGCCTCGGTTTTTGTAGGGCTCGCGGGTCACCGTGGGGTAGTAGAGCAACTGCTGGCTGACCATCTCGCCCAAAAACTCGTGTGCAGGCAGTTCTTGCGTGATGTAGTCGTGGTAGGCCAGCTCATTGACTTGGCGCACGCCGTGCACCAGGATCACTTTTTCAAAGCGCTCATAGGTTTCAGGGTCGCGGATGATGCTCATGAACGGGGCCAGGCCGGTGCCGGTGCCCATGAGGTACAGGTTTTTGCCGGGCAACAAATAGTCGCACAGCAAGGTGCCGGTGGGTTTGCGGCCCACGATGATGGTGTCGCCCACCTGGATGTGCTGCAGCTTGGAGGTCAAGGGGCCGTCGGGCACCTTGATGCTCAAGAACTCCAAGTGCTCTTCGTAGTTGGCGCTGGCAATAGAGTAGGCGCGCAGCAGCGGTTTGCCGTTGTCGCCGCGCAAGCCAATCATGGTGAAGTGGCCATTCGAAAAGCGCAGGGCCTGGTCGCGGGTGGTGGTGAAACTGAACAGGCGGTCGGTCCAGTGGTGGACGCTCAAAACACGTTCTTCAAGAAAAGCACTCATTTGGTATAGGTGTGTGTTGGGAGGCAGCAGAGACCCAATGCGCTTGGGGGATGCTGAAAGCTTGCTACATTTACGGCCTGCAAGACCACACGAAAATCGCAACAAATCGCATTGTCGTGTGGTCGGCTTTCAACTGGAAATACTGAAATTCTATATCCGTATAACCAGCGCTTCTTAAGACAGATCAAGGCTCGACATCACCATGGCACGCACCGTTCAATG
>JBIKKE010000239.1:0-4211 GCA_044360575.1 Limnohabitans sp.
GAAGCCTCGGCGGACTTTGTTGGTGCGAGTGAGTTCGCCGTCATCGGCGTCCAGCTCTTTGTGCAAGACCAAAAAGCGCGAGACTTGGCTACCGGCCAGCAATGCGTCTTCGGCCAAATCGGCGTTGACCTTTTCCACGCACTCCTGGATGAGCTGATAGACCTCGGGCTTTTGCGCCAAATCGGTGTATCCCGCGTAAGACAGGTTGCGGCGCTCTGCCCAGTTGCCCACGGCATCGAAGTCGATGTTGAGCATGACGCAGACTTTTTCGCGCTGGTCGCCGTAAGCCACCACCTCTTTAATGAAGGGGAAAAACTTGAGTTTGTTCTCAACGTATTTGGGCGCGAACATCGCACCGTCGTTGGCACCACCTTGGATGCGGCCCACGTCTTTGACGCGGTCGATGATTTTCAGGTGACCATGGCTGTCGATGAAACCCGCATCGCTGGTGTGGTACCAACCGTCGGCCGTCAACACTTCGTCGGTGGCCTTTTGGTTCTTGTAGTAACCCTTGAGCAAACCGGGCGACTTGACCAGGATTTCGCCGTTGTCAGCCACCTTGATCTCCACACCCTTGCACGGCACACCCACGGTATCGGCACGCGCTTCGTTATCAGGCTGCAAGCACACAAACACGGCGGTCTCGGTTGAACCATACAACTGCTTGATGTTCACACCAATAGATCGGAAAAAAGTGAACAAGTCAGGGCCAATGGCTTCGCCCGCGGTGTAGGCCACGCGCACGCGGCTGAAACCCATGTTGTTGCGCAAAGGGCCATACACCATGAGATTGCCCAAGCCATAGACCATGCGGTCCATGAAACCAACCGGCTGACCATCCATCAAAGCGGGGCCCACTTTTTTGGCCACATCCATGAAGTATGCAAAGAGCTTGCGTTTGAAACTGCCCGCGTCTTCCATGCGGATCATCACGCTGGTCAGCATGCCCTCAAACACACGGGGCGGTGCGAAGTAGTACGTGGGGCCAATCTCTTTCAGGTCGATGGTCACGGTGGCCGTCGACTCGGGGCAGTTGACCACATAGCCACAACTTAGCCACTGGGCGTAACTGAAGATGTTTTGCCCAATCCAGGCGGGCGGCATATAGGCCAATACGTCTTCGGCGTTGGTCAGCTTGTCGAACTCGGCACCCGCATCTGCGCGGTCGATCAAGGAGCCGTGCGTGTGCACCACACCCTTGGGGTTGCCTGTGGTGCCCGATGTGAAGAACATGGCCGCCACATCGCCAGAATTGGCCTTGTCGGCTTCTTCGTTAAAAAACTGTGGGTGCTGCTGGGCAAACACCGCACCAGCCGCAATCAATTCGTCCAATGAACCGAGACCGTCTTCGGTGTATTTGCGCAAACCACGGGGGTTGTCATAAAAAATGTGCGTCAACTGGGGGCACTGCTCGCGCACTTCCAGCATCTTGTCGACCTGCTCTTGGTCTTCAACCACTGCAAAACTCACCTCGGCATTGGTGATGGGGAACACGCATTCGGCTGCTGCCGCATCTTGGTACAAAGGCACGGGAATCGCACCCAAGGACTGCGCAGCGAGCATGGTGGCGTACAGGCGTGGACGGTTGGAGCCCACCACAATCAGGTGCTCGCCCCGCTGCAGACCCGCTTGGTGCAAACCACAGGCCAAAGATTTCACCAAAACAGCCAACTCTGACCAACTGGTGGGCTGCCAGATGCCATAAATTTTTTCGCGCAATGCGGGCGCAGTCGGGCGCTCGGCAGCATGCTTGAGCATTAAACGGGTGAACGTTGTTTGCATGACCTGACCTGTCTCCATAAGGGTGCGTTGAGTGCAGTGCGACTCAAACTTGGCCGGATCGTAGGGACTCATTTGACGTCAAGTTGTCGTTTGGACGACAATTCAGGGAAGACCCTTATCACATCTGTCTGCAAACTGACAATTCGGAATTTCAAATGGTTAAAGAAAGTTCTGTCCACCAACGCCGCCGTCCTTTGACCTTGGCCGAATTGAATGACATTCCTTGGCTTCGCCTGCTGCAAGCCGATGAACGGCAAAGGATCGCACCGCAATTGGTGGTCAGTGACCTGCTGCCTGGCGATCATGTTTGCCGGATAGGCAAACCGGTAACTTATTGGTTTGGCGTGCTCTCTGGTTTGTTGAAAATGAGCACCGACAACGAAAGTGGCCAAACCATGACCTTCACCGGCATACCACCCGGAGGATGGTTTGGCGAAGGCACGGCGATCAAACGCGAGGTCTACCGCTACAACATCCAAGCTCTGCGGCCCAGCTTGGTGGCTGGCATGCACGTCGACACTTTTCACTGGCTGATCGATCACTCGTTGGGTTTCAACCGTTTCATCATGCATCAACTCAATGAGCGCTTGGGCCAGTTCATTGCAGCGCGAGAAATGGACCGCATGACCAACCCCGAATTGCGCTTGGCCAGGCACTTGGCTGCTCTGTTTAACCCCGTGCTGTTTTCTGGTGTGGGCGAAGTGCTGCGCATCACCCAGCAAGAGTTAGCCTATTTGGTGGGCCTTTCAAGGCAGCGCGTGAATGAGGCACTGCGGGTGCTTGAAGACAACCAGCTGATTCGCATCGAATACGGCGGCTTGCGTATCCTCGATTTGGACGGGCTAAGGACCCGACAGTTTTAGCCCAACCACTGAATTCAAAAGGCCGCATAAAGCCTGCACCAAGCAGGTGCCAGTCATGTGGGTGACCGTAAACAGATACCGGCTGGGGGTAACCCTATGTCTCCTTAATTTTTGTGGGGATAAGCTCAAAAATCATTTTCGTTCAACTCACAGGAGATCATTGATGTTCAAAAAAATTGCGACATGCGCAGCTGTCCTGACCCTCAGCATGGGTTATGCCGTTGCCCAAGCCCCCGCCGCTGCGCCTGCACCCCCACCAGCCTGGAAACAAGGCATGGGCGCCGACATGGCCAACTCCACATTGGCACCTTTGGCCGGTAAACTGACCGTCACCCCGGCAGCCGATATCCCATTGAACAAGCTCAAACTGCCTCCAGGCTTCAAGATTGAAATCTGGTCCACCGGCACCCCTGGCGTGCGCGCCATGAGCCGCGGCGAGAGCGGCAAAATCTATGCAGGCACACGCGGTCTGGGCCGTGTTTATGAAATCAGCGACAACGGCAAAGAGCGCAGCAGCCGCGTGTTGGTCGACAAGCTGAACCAGCCTGCTGTCACCATGCACAAAGGTTCTTTGTATGTCATGGCCATCGACAAGGTGTTGCGTTACGACGGCATCGAAGCCAACCCCAATGCCCAGCCCGTTGACATGACTGCAGCCTTCAAGCTGCCCCCGCTGCAGCACCACAACTGGAAATACCTGAGCTTCGGTCCAGACGGCAAGCTGTATGTGCCTTTCGGTGCACCTTGCAACATCTGCGAACCAGGTGCTGAATACGCTCAAATCCGCCGCTACAACGCGGATGGTTCCGGCATGGAAGTGATCGCCACAGGCGTTCGCAACACCGTCGGTTTTGACTGGCACCCCGTCACCAAAGAGATGTGGTTCAGCGACCACGGCCGTGACTGGATGGGCGACGACACCCCCGATGACGAACTCAACCGCATGTCCAAAACGGGCTTGAATTTCGGCTTCCCTTACTGCCACGCCAGCGGTGTGGTCGACCGCGACATCAAGAAAGACAAGCCTTGCGATGGCGTGACCTTGCCAGTCACCAACATGGGCCCTCACGCTGCTGTGATGGGTGTGACCTTCTACACCGGCAACATGTTCCCTGCCGAATACAAGAACGCACTTTTTGTGGCTCGCAAAGGCTCTTGGAACCGCACCAAGAAGTTGGGTTTTGACGTTGTGGCCGTGAACACCGATGCCGAAGGCAAGAGCGCCAAGGTCACCCCTTTCTTGACCGGCTTCAAGGACGACGCGGACAACAGCTTCTGGGGTCGCCCAGCTTATATGCTGCAAATGCCCGATGGCTCCATGCTGGTGTCTGACGAGCAACTGGGTGCCATCTACCGCATCTCGTATGCCAAGCCCTGATGGCTGGACTCTGAGAACAGGTATTGGGGCGGCCCTGATCGGGACCTTGGTCTGGGCCGCTCCACAAGCGCTGGCCCAGACCGCCTTCAAGGGCACCGCCCAAGTCAATGCCAGCATCCAAGCGCCAGAGCGGGCCGCACAGTGTGTGGCCTGTCACGGCGCCAAGGGTGTGTCTCAAATTCCCAGCA
>JBIKKE010000240.1:0-4177 GCA_044360575.1 Limnohabitans sp.
CCCAGAAAACGCATCAGGCTTTCGGCATCGGCCCGGCGTTGGGCGCGGGGGGTGTGGGGATTCACAGTACGGGTTTCATTCACCCGCTGGCCACCACAATCGCCATAAACGCCCGTGGTGGAGCCATAGACCAGCGCCTGTGGAGGCGTGCGCAAGCGCAAAGCCCGCACCAAGGCCAAGCTGCGTGGATCGCGTTCGGATTCACCCCGGCGGTCGGTGGGGGGCGGGGCCAGATGAATCACCCTATGGGCAATACCCGCCAGACGCTGGAGGCTGGGTGCATCGTCCAGATTGCCCAGCAAGGGGGTGATGCCGCAAGCACGCAACAAACTCACCCGCTCAGGGGAAGAAGTCAGGGCCATCAAACGCACACGCTGGCTTTTGGGTGCACCCAACTGGCCTGCCGTGCGCAAGCCCACATCGCCACAGCCCACGATCAAAACACGCTGGCGACGAAAGCGGGCGGGCAATGCGCCCAAGGGGGTTTGGTTTGAGGGCAAAATCAGGGGTTCCGGGTCGACTACAACCCCTCAAGGATACCGAAAACATGAGCTTCCAGATTTCAGTGCAGCCCAGTGGCCGCAGCTTCACCGCAGACGACAGCGAAACCCTTCTGGCCGCTGGCATTCGCCAGGGCATCGGCCTGCCCTATGGCTGCAAGGACGGCGCTTGCGGCTCGTGCAAATGCAAGAAGATTTCCGGCACCGTGGTGCATGGCCCGCACCAGGACAAAGCCCTGTCTGCCGACGAAGAAGCCCAAGGCCTGGTGCTGACTTGCTGCGCCACCGCCCAAAGCGATGTGGTGCTCGAATCGAAGCAGGTGACGGCTGAAGGCGGCTTGCCCGTCAAGAAGATGCCGGTGCGTGTGGTGAGCCTGGAGAAAAAATCACATGACGTGATCGTGTTGAAACTGCAACTGCCTGCCAACGACGTGATGAAGTTCCACGCCGGTCAGTACATCGAGTTCTTGCTGCGTGACAGCTCGCGCCGCAGCTACAGCATGGCCAATGCGCCGCACACCTTGGAGGTGGCACCGCCCACGGTTGAGCTGCACATCCGCCACATGCCCGGCGGCAAGTTCACCGACCCGGTGTTCACCACCATGAAAGAAAAAGACATCCTGCGCGCCGAAGGCCCGTATGGCAGCTTTTACCTGCGTGAAGACAGCGACAAGCCGATCGTGCTGCTGGCCTCGGGCACGGGCTTTGCGCCCATCAAGGCGCTGATCGAGCACATGCAGCACCGCGGCATCACCCGCCCCGCCACGCTGTACTGGGGCGGCCGCCGTCCGGCAGATTTGTACATGGCCGACTGGATCGAGGCCCGCTTGGCCGAGATGCCCAACCTGAAATATGGGCCAGTGATCTCGAACGCAGAAAACGATGACCAATGGACGGGCCGCACCGGCTTTGTGCATCAGGCGGTGTTGCAGGACTTCCCTGACCTGTCGGGTTACCAGGTCTATGCTTGCGGCGCACCCATCGTGGTGGATTCGGCCAAGCGCGACTATGTGGCGCAAGGCGGTTTGCCTGAGGAAGAGTTTTATGCCGACTCGTTCACATCTGAGGCGGACAAGGCCAAAGCCTGATCGCTGGCCTTCAAAGCTCCGACCTGAAAACCAAAAGGACACACCATGCAACGCCGTGATTTTTGTTTGAGCGCCTTGGCCACCAGCTTGACCGCCCCTGCATGGGCTCAAGGCAAAACGATCCGCATCATCGTCCCCTACGCAGCCGGCGGTCCGATCGATGTCACGGCCCGGGCCTTGGCCGAACGGGTGAGAGACAGCTTGGGCACCGTGATCATTGAAAACCGCCCCGGTGCCGGTGGCAACCTGGGCGCCGATTTGGTGGCCAAAGCCGCGCCTGACGGCCTGACGATTGGCATCGCGGCCGTCGCCACGCATGCCATCAATCCTTGGCTGTTTGCCAAGATGCCTTACGACGCCAGCCGCGACTTTGCGCCCATCACCCAAATGCTGCGCGTGCCCAACGTGCTGGTGATGAACGCCGAGACCGCGCAGCGCCTGAAGATCAACACCCTGGCCGATTTGGTGGCGTATGCCAAAGTCAACCCCGCCAAGCTCAACTTTGGCTCCGGCGGCAATGGCAGTGCCGGGCATTTGGCTGGCGAGATGTTCAAACGCGCAGCTGGCATTTTTGCGGTGCACATTCCTTACAACGGTGGCAACCCCGCGCAACTGGCTTTGTTGTCAGGGCAAGTCGATTTCAACTTCGACAACCTGGCCACGGCTGCCGCCAACATCAAGGCAGGCCGCCTGAAAGCATTGGCCGTGACCACCGCTCAGCGCAGCAGCGCCCTGCCCGATATCCCGAGCATGAGCGAAACACTGAAAGATTTCGAGATCGACACCTGGTGGGGGCTGGTGGCCCCTGCGGCCACGCCCCGCGATGTGGTGGAGCGCCTGAACAAGGCCTTTGTGGCCGCGCTGCAAGCCCCCGAGACCAAAACACGCTTTGCGCAATTGATGGCCGAACCGGTGGGCAACACGCCTGAGCAGTTTGGGGCGTTCATGAAGAAAGAGCTGACACGCTACGAAAGCGTGGTCAAGGCCAGCGGCGCAAAAGTGGACTGAAATTACTCGCCCAAATAAGCTGCCCGCACCTTGGGGTCCTCGAGCATGTCCTTGCCCACGCCGGTCATGGTGATGAGACCGGAGTCCATCACGTAACCGCGATCGGCAATGGCCAGAGCACGGCTGGCGTTTTGCTCCACCAGCAACACCGTGACGCCTTGGGCGTACACATCGCGAACCACCTCAAAAATCTTGTCCACCATGATGGGCGACAAACCCATGGACGGCTCGTCGAGCAGCAAGACTTTTGGTCGGCTCATCAGCGCACGGCCCATGGCCAGCATTTGCTGCTCGCCACCCGACATGGTGCCCGCAAGCTGGTCCTTGCGCTCACGCAGGCGTGGGAAGATGGTGAACATCTTCTCGATGTCGTCCGCAATGCCTTTTGTGTCTGAGCGGATGTAAGCGCCCATTTGCAGGTTTTCGGTGATGGTCATGCGGGTAAAGACACCGCGGCCTTCAGGCACCATCGCCAAGCCTTGCCTGACCAAGTCCCAGGGGCCTTGGCCCTGAATGCTTTTGCCCAAGTATTCAATGTCGCCCGCTTGCAGGGGCAAAGTGCCGGTGATGGCTTTCATGGTGGTGGTTTTGCCAGCACCGTTGGAGCCGATCAGGGACACCAGTTCGCCTTCGTGCACGTCCAGGCTCACGCCCTTGACCGCCTGGATGCCGCCGTAGCCCACCTGCAGATCTTTGACTTTCAAAAGTACTTTGGCCATCTCAGTGCCCTCCCGTGCCCAGATAGGCTTCAATCACTTTTTCGTTTTTCTGCACTTCGGCAGGCGTGCCTTCGGCAATTTGCTTGCCATAGTCGAGCACAGTGACGCGGTCACACAAGCCCATGACCAACTTCACATCGTGCTCGATGAGCAAGATGGTCCGGTTGTCTTTGCGGATCTGATCGATCAACTCGCGCAACTGCACTTTCTCGGTGGCGTTCATGCCGGCTGCAGGTTCGTCCAGCGCGATCAATTGCGGGTCGGTGGCCAAAGCGCGGGCAATCTCCAAGCGGCGTTGGTCACCATAAGAAAGCGTGCGGGCCTTGTAATCGGCATATTTGCCGATGCCCACATAGTCGAGCAGTTCTTGTGCCCGCTGAGCAATGGCCGCTTCCTCGGCTTTGAAGCTGGGTGTTCGGAAAATCGCCCCCAGCAAACCCGAATGGGTGCGCACATGGCGACCCACCATCACGTTTTCAAGCGCCGTCATTTCGGCGAACAAACGGATGTTTTGGAAAGTGCGGGCAATGCCCGCCTTGGCCACTTCGTGCACCGCAGTGGGCTGGTAGGGTTTGCCCGCCAGCTCAAAGTTACCGCTGTCAGGCGTGTAAAGGCCCGTGATCACATTGAAGAAGGTGGTTTTGCCTGCCCCGTTAGGGCCGATCAGGCCATAGACCTGACCGCGCTGGATGGTGATGCCCACGTCAGACAGGGCCTGCAACCCGCCAAAGCGCTTTGAAATGCCGGTGACATGGAGGACGGTGTCTTGGTTGACTGTTCGGTTCATGGTCGGCTCCGTCATTTCGTCTTGAGCGATTTGCCATGCTCAGGCGAAGGCCACAGCCCGCGAGGCCGCATCAAC